>USHB01000249.1 GCA_900554395.1 uncultured Phascolarctobacterium sp. | reverse complement strand
CTGAGCGATTTTATGAGCGCCGGCGGTCCGGAAATGTATGCTTATGCAGTATTGCCTGTTTTGTCTGCACTTACCACTTTCATTCAGTCTAAAATGACAATGCCTGATACATCTACTACTCAAAACCAGGTAATGCTTTATGGTATGCCGCTCTTTATCGGTTATATCAGCATCAGCTTCCCGACAGGCCTTGTACTTTACTGGGTTGTAATGAACATTGTTCAGATTGCCCAGCAGCTTTTTATGGAACGCGGAAAGAAATAAAGGGAGATTTGAAAGATGGATTTTATTGAAAAGACCGGTAAAACCGTTGAAGATGCATTGAATGATGCTTTGGCAGAATTAAAAACAACTGCTGATAAAGTTAATGTTGAAGTTATTGAAGAAGCAAAAAACGGCATTTTTGGTTTATTTGCCAAAAAAGCTAAAATCAGAGTAACTTTGAAAGAAGCTGCTAAAAAAATCGGCGATATTGTTGATGAAACCGTAGACAGCATTAAAGAAGATTATAAAGCTGGCAAACAGGAAGTAGCCATTGCCAGAGAAAACTTAAAAAAAGAAGAAGCAAAACCCGCAGTACGCGAATATGTTATTGAAGAAGCTGCTGTTGATGCTGCCAAAGAATTTTTGCAGAAAATTTTTAATGCCATGCGCATTGAAGTTGTAATGGAAAAATTCATTAATAAAAATGAAGGTGTAGTTACTTTTAAACTGCATGGTTCCGATATGGGCATTCTGATTGGCAAACACGGACAGACCCTTGATTCTTTACAATATCTTACCAATCTTGTTGCCAATAAAAATTCTGCTGAGCGCATCAGAATTGTAATTGATATTGAAGATTACCGTGAACGCCGTGTGGAAACCTTAAACCGTCTGGCACAGCGCCTGGCAGATAAGGTAAAACGTACCGGTGAACGTGTTGTGCTTGAGCCGATGAATCCCCATGAAAGAAAAATTATTCATGTAGCATTGCAAAACGACCGCCGTATTACTACGCTCAGCGAAGGTGAAGAACCTTACCGCCGCGTGGTAATCGAATTAAAAAAATAATTTTCTTAATTTAAAACCCAGTCGTTTGTACTGGGTTTTTCTTTTGGAGAGCGAATTTATGCAGAAAGAAATTATAAAACAGGAACAGGAAGAAACAATCAGTGCTGTTTGTACGGCATTGGGTGAGGGAGCTATAGGTATTATCCGCATCAGCGGTGAAAAGGCTTTAAAAGTTGGCGAGAATATTTTTAAAGCAGCTTCCGGCAAAAAACTTGCTGATTATGCGCGTAATACTTTAGTTTACGGGCATGTGTTTGATGATGACGGCAGCATTGTTGATGAGGTAATGGCTGTTTACATGCGTGCCCCACATTCATATACGGCAGAAGATGTTGTCGAAATTCAGTGCCATGGCGGCGTAAGGTCTTTGCAGAAAATATTATCATTAAGTTATGCTGCCGGAGCACGTCCTGCGGAACCAGGTGAATTTACCAAACGAGCTTTTTTGAATGGACGCATTGATTTAGTGCAGGCAGAAGCTGTAATGGATATTATTAAATCACGCAGTGATGCTGCTTTAAAAGTTGCCTTGCGCCAGCAGGAAGGGCAGCTTTCTGCACAGGTACGCGGTTTGCGCAGAGAATTGCTTGATGTAATTGTCAATTTGGAAGCGGTTATTGATTATCCGGAAGACGATATTGAAGAAATTACTTTCAGCAATGTATTAACGGAAGTTAATAAAACTGTAAACGGAGTAAAAAAACTTCTTGAAAATGCTCATACCGGAAAAATATTGCGTGAAGGTTTGCGTGTTGCCATTATAGGCAAACCCAATGTCGGCAAATCAAGTTTTTTAAACTTCTTGCTGAAGGAAGACAGGGCTATTGTTTCAGAATTTGCGGGAACAACGCGCGATGTTATCGAAGAACAGTTTTTATTGGGCGGTATTCCGGTAGTATTGGCAGATACAGCGGGAATCAGGGATACGGAAGATTATGTGGAACGCATAGGTGTGGAAAAA
>USHB01000248.1 GCA_900554395.1 uncultured Phascolarctobacterium sp. | reverse complement strand
GCAATGCTGAAATTTACCGTCTGTATCACGAAGAAGGTTTGAGCCAGATATTTTTAGGAAATTTGTTTAACATCAGCCAGCCTTCGGTATCTTTAATTGTAAATGGCAAATAAAAATAATTAAAAGCCAAAGTTTTTGTTTTAAAAGAGCATAACTTTGGCTTTTGATATTTTTAGGGAATTTTATTTGAAGTATAATTTTTAATTTTTTCACAACATTTTGCTGCTATAAATTGTACAATAATTTTAAGAGGTGATAACAATGCTTAAAAAGTTTGTAATAATGGCAGTGCTGTTGTGTTTTACGGCTTGTTCAGCAGCTTTTGCCGAAAGCAGCCGTACTTTAGAGAAAAATACTGAGCTGCATCCGCAGGGGTGGAGCGTGGGCGAAACCATAAAGTTCAAAAAGAAAACGGCAGTCCGGTTAAATGATGTTGGCGAGGTTATCAGCGGAACGTTGGCAGATGATACTTATTTGCGCCCGCATGGCTGGCAGCGCATTATTAATGACCATTATTTTGTTTCGGCATATACGGGCGGGGGCTGGTTTCCGCGGCACCACCGTTATTGGCCGGGCAGCGTTTACAGCGTAGCGCTTTCGAGTTACGGGCATTTGCGTTATAAAGATAACACTGCCGTTACTTTTAGTAAACAGGGCACTGTGCTTAGCGGCACTGTGGCAAGCAAGGCTACTGTGAGCCTTGGTGAAGGACAGTATGGCTTTGTAACTTTTGATGATGATACCATTTTGGAATTTTATGACAGCGGTGCTGTTAAAATGGGCACGCTGGCAGAAGATACGCAGCTTAGGCCTGCTTTTTGGCAGCAGAATATGGCTGATAACAGCAATGCCGGTTTTGTGGAGTTTAAAAAGGAAACCTGCGTTTATTTTGATGAAGCCGGAAACGTGACTATGGGCACAATAAAAAATGCCGCGCCGTGGAAAACGGGCGGCACAGTAACAACGCTTGCCGAAAAGACTGAATATAAATTTACGGAAAATGGCGCAGAGCAAACTCCTGACGCTAATCAGAAAGAGTAAATTTCCAGGCGCAGTGGCAGGTATGGTCGGTAATATCCGGATAGCAGCTTAAACATTCGCAGCGAAAACGGCTGTCTATGGTTTTGGCAAAGCCGGTGTATTCAATAATGCCAACGTCTTTGCAGGGGTGCAGCGGCATGTTTTTGCTGTTGCGCGCGTGCTGTACGCGGCATTCTGAAGTGCGGTAAATTAAGGTGTTGCCCTCGGTTATAATTTCATCATGGTTGATGTTGGCATAAAGACGCAGCTTTAACGCCTGTTTCAAGCCTTCAATACCGGCTTGTTCCGGCAGGTTTAAAAATGCTTTTATGCGTTTTGCTTCAATAACGGTAAATTTTTCCCAAATGGCGCAGTCATGTTCCATGGCTTCGTTCATACCGTATTTTTGTTCTACCGATTGGAACCATACGCCGTCCATTGCCAGCCAGTTTTTGCAGTAATTTTCAATAAGTTCAATCAGCTGTTCTTTGGTGTAGTTTTTTAAAGTTTCGTTTACCATAAAACGGCCTCCGTTTTTTATTTTAACTCTTTCAAAATATCGGGAAATGGGCCTAATGTACGGCGGAGAATGCCGTTAATATAAGCAATGGCAATGCCGTAATTTGTAATTGGCACGCCTTGGTTTTGAGCGCAGCGGATGCGGTGCTGCATTTCTTTTTCGTTAAGCATGCAGCCGCCGCAGTGAATGATGAGTTTGTAGCGTGTCAAATCTTCGGCAAAGCCGGTGCCGCTTGTCCATTCAAACTGCGGTTCGGCGCCTGTAAATTTTTTTATCCAGGCGGGCAGTTTAACTGTGCCTATATCGCCGCACTGGCGGTGATGGGTGCAGCCTTCGCTTATTAAAATTCTGTCTCCGTTTTTAATTTCTTTTAAGGTATTGGCGCTGCGGACGGCTTCCTGCAAATTGCCTTTATAGCGGGCAAACAAAATAGAAAATGATGTCAAAAGAACGTCTTGTGGCACCGTTTTGGCGACAAACCCGAATACCTGGCTGTCGGTAATGATGATTTTAGGTTTTTGT
>USHB01000247.1 GCA_900554395.1 uncultured Phascolarctobacterium sp. | reverse complement strand
CCCGAAGGCGGCGATAAAGGCGGCACTCTGGTAGCCTGCGGCACGCCCGAAGAACTGGCCAAAGTAAAAAAATCCTACACCGGCCAGTATGTAAAAATGGTTTTGCAGCAGGCAAAAGATAACGGGTGGTACCAATGAATGAAAACATAGCCAAAGCGCTGGCGGTGCTGCCCGATAAACCCGGCGTGTATTTAATGCATGACGAACATGGCAAGGTAATTTATGTAGGCAAAGCCGTAGTTCTTAAAAACCGCGTGCGCAGCTATTTCCGCAATCTGGCATCGCATACCGTAAAAGTTAAAGCGCTGGTCAGCAAAGTAGCGGAAATTGAAACCATTGTTACCGACAGCGAAGTAGAAGCGCTGATTTTGGAGTGCAATCTCATCAAAAAATACCGTCCGCGTTACAACATAATGCTTAAGGACGATAAAACATACCCTTACTTAAAGGTAACAATGGCGGAAGATTACCCGCGCATTTATGTTACGCGCCGCCTTGTGCGCGATGGCAGCAAATATTACGGGCCTTATGCCGATGCCGGAGCCATGCATGCTACGGTAAAACTTCTGCGCAGCATGTTCCCGCTGCGTACCTGCCGCAAAATGAACCAGGAACGCCCCTGTTTGCAGTATCATATTAAACGCTGCCTTGCACCGTGTGCCGGGCTTGTAAGCAAAGAAGAATACGCAGCCATGATACAAAGCGTTTGTATGGTTCTTGATGGGCGCACCGCTGAACTGGAACGCAATTTAAAACAGCGCATGCAGAATGCAGCCGAAAATTACGCTTTTGAAGAAGCAGCGCGCCTGCGCGACCAGCTTGCGGCCGTAAAACGCCTTGACGAGCAGCAAAAAGCTGTTACCAGTGGCGGAGATATGGACATAGTTGGTTATGCCAAAGATGATACCGGCATCTGCCTGCAAATATTTTTTGTGCGCAGCGGCAAGCTGATTGGCCGCGAAAATTTCTTCCTGCCGGATGGCGGCGACAGCAGGCAGGAAGTTCTTACAGCGTTTATCAAGCAGTATTATAATGATGCTTCTTTTGTTCCGCGTGAGATACTGCTGCCGGATTTGCCGGAAGAAGAAGAAACTGCCGTTCTTACGGAATGGCTCAGCAGCAAGGCAGGGCGCAAGGTAGAATTAATCCGCCCGCAGCGCGGAACCAAACGTGAGCTTTTGCAGCTTGCAGACGAAAACGCAGGCAAACTTTTGGAAGAACGCCTGCGCAAAGGCAAAATAAGCCTTAAAACAGATGAAGAAGCTGCCGAAGAATTGCAGCGGGCACTTAACTTGCCGGATCCGCTTGAACGTATGGACTGCTTTGATATTTCGCATACGCAGGGTTCGGAAACGGTTGCGTCAATGGTTGTGTTCCGCAACGGCAAGCCGAGCAAAAAGGATTACCGCAAATATAAAATTGTCAGTGCCGAAGGCAAGCCGGATGATTTTAAATCCATGCAGGAAGTTGTATACCGCCGCTATAAAGATTATGAAGATTTACCGAGTTTAGTGGTTATTGACGGCGGCAAAGGGCAGCTCAGCAGTGCGCTGGAAGTTATCCGCGGATTAGGGCTGCATGAGCTTCCGGTTATAGGCCTTGCCAAGAGGGAAGAAGAAATTTTTACCGAAGGCAGCCACGAAAGCATTCTGCTTGACAGGGAATCGGCATCGCTGCATTTAATACAGCGCATACGCGACGAAGCGCACCGTTTTGCCATAACCTATCACCGCAAACTGCGCGGCAAGCGCAACCTGCGTTCCGTACTCGACCATATTGAAGGCATTGGCCCCAAACGGCGCCAGGCGTTGTGGCTGAAATTTAAATCTATTGATGCCATTAAAGCTGCCAGTGTGGAAGAACTTGCTGATACCGAAAGCATGAACTACCCTGCGGCGCAGAAAATATATGACTTTTTCCGCATGGATTTGCCGGAAAAAACCGAAATGTTAAAAAATTGAAAGATTTTCGATAATTATTTTCTTTTAGAACAAATTGTGCTATAATAGGCACATAAGCAGTAACGGCTTTAATTAAATTAAAATAAAGGAGATGGAATTTATGGCAAAATGGGTATGCAATATCTGCGGTTACATTTATGACCCCG
>USHB01000246.1 GCA_900554395.1 uncultured Phascolarctobacterium sp. | reverse complement strand
GGCATAAATAACACCTTTATTCTGCATAAGCTGAGCCATATGCGTGGTTTTGCCGCCGGGGGCAGCACATAAATCAAACACGGTCATTCCGGGCTGCGGATTAACTGCATGCGCCACCAGCATGGAGCTTTCATCCTGCATATAAAAGCTGTCCGGATACTGTTCCATAAAAGCGTTAAGCCCGGCTGTTTTAGTGCAGACAATGCCGTCTTCACACCATTGGGATTTTTGTGCTTCAAAACCGGCATTGTTTAAACTTTTCAATAATTCAGCGCGCGTTGTTTTTAATGTATTAACCCGCAGTGTAAGCTGCGGCGGCAAATTATCATATTTACACAGGGCTTTGGCATCTTCCTGTCCAAATTGCTCAAACCAGCTTTTAACAAGCCATTCCGGATGGAATTCCGTTAAGGCAACGCTCAAAACAGCATTTTCCGTTTCCTGCGGAAAAGCAATCGTACCGGCATCTTTGCTGCGCACGGCTGAACGCAGAATACCGTTTACAAATTTTGCCGTTCCCAGATGGCTGCATACCTTGGCAAGTTCTGTACTTTCGTTGCACGCCGCCGATGCAGGCACCTTATCCAGATAAAAAATCTGGTACAAGCCCATACGCAGAATGTTTAAAATAACTTTATCAATTTTGGCAAGCGGCCTTGATGATAACTGCGACAAAAGCCAGTCCAAAGTACCTTTGGCTTTAATGGTACCATAGACCAGCTCAGTAACGAATCTGCGGTCCCTGTCATCTGTTTTTTGAGAGCGCAGGGCTTTGTTTAAAGCAATGTTGGCATACGCTCCTTCGTTAAGAACAGCGCAGATTATATCCAAAGCAAGCTGCCTTGCATTATCTTTTTTAGTTTTTTTATTTGCCTGCTGTTTTACTGTCATTTACTTCCTCTGTATCTAAAAAGTCCAAAATTGCGTCTTCTACTTTACTTATATCAACGCGAGTGTTAAAACACGGGCCAAAGGGCCTTTCGTTAAGCACCCCAATTACAGGCAGCGGAAATACATCCTGTATGCCGCTGGTTAAATCTCGTTCGCACGCAACGGCAATAATCGCTTTGGGGCGTACTTCTTTAACCATTTGCCTTGCCAGCGTACCGCCCGTAGCCACACCCATGTGGATGCCGTATTTATGCGCCAGCCCAAGCATGGAGCCGACACAGCACCCTCCGCACTGACGGCAGTTTTCAATATTGCGCGTTATTTTATGCACGCAGGTATCAAGCTGTATGCAGTGCGGCGTTAAAATCATAATTCGTGAGGCAGGCACTTTTATTTTATGCTGCCGCACCAAATGATTGCTTACTTCGATAAAAGACTGTTCAATGCGCTGGCGCGGAATATTAAAAATACGCCCCAGCCCAACGGCAAAAGGAAACAGCATATTTACTGCCTTCCATGCCCAAAAGTAAAAGATTTTTATAATTGGAAAACCTAAAATTGCCAGCACAATGGCAGATACTGCTGCCAAAAGCCCTATTGCCACAACAATGCCGACGCTGCCGAACAGCATGGGCAGAGTTGTATTAATTTGCGCAAGCCCGGGCAGCGCAACACGCCAGCACAGGTAAATAAACACTGCGCCCAAAAATGCGCTTGCAAGCGTTAAAGAAACGAATATACGTTTTTTAGGTTTTAAAACATTTTCTACAATGTTACTGCTTTTCAACGCCTAAAATATCCCCCGCTTTAATGCCGCGTCCGTTGCAGAAAACGGCTGCCGGCATACGTTTTTTTGATTCCGGCTGAACTTCTGTTACCAAAAGAGCGCCGCTGCCGCAGGCTACTTTAAAGCCTGACTTGATAATTTCCGTTACCGTACCGGGCGCACCACTGCCATATGTAACTTGTGCACGCCAGATTTTTAACTTTTTGCCGTCCGGAAGTACGGTTACAGTTCCCGGAGCCGGATTAAAGGCACGGATTTTATTATGGATTTGCTCTGCCGGTAAAGCCCAGTCGATAGTTTCCATTTCCCGCGTAAGCAGATGCGCGTAAGTTGCTTCGCTGTCATTTTGTTTTACCGGTGTAACTGCACCGTCTTTTATTTTTTCAATAGTTTCCAGCAAAAGTGTACCGCCCTGCTCTTTAAGCTCGTCATGCAGTTCGCCCATCGTCATCTCCGGCTTAATGGCAACGGCAGCTTTAGAAAGCATA
>USHB01000245.1 GCA_900554395.1 uncultured Phascolarctobacterium sp. | reverse complement strand
CCCCGTCAGCTTCCACAATTTTAGCAGCACGCGCCAACTCCTGAGGTACGCTGCCAAAAAGCTGAATTGCCGCCGGACGTTCTTCACGGGCAATTTTCAGCATATCAAAAGTTTTTACATTTTTATATAAAAGCCCCTTGGCGCTTACCATTTCCGATACTACAAGCCCGCAGCCAAGTTCCTTGCAGATAACCCTGAAAGGCATATCGGTAATGCCAGCCATGGGCGCTAAAGCCACCGGCGCGCTCAGCCTGATATTGCCAATTTGCATTTTTCACCTCATAAAATAAGGCCTGCCGCTAAGCAGGCCTAAGCGTTTAATTTTTATTTTCGTTTTTTTCATGCAGAATCCGCAAACCTTCAAGCGTAAGGAAGGGTTCTACATATTCGATAACGTCAGATTCCGCTGCCATGGTAGTAGCAAAACCGCCGGTTGCGATAACAACAGCCTCGCCGCCAAGTTCTTCTTTCATTTTGCGGACGATTTCATTCATCTGCCCTACATAACCGAATAAAATGCCGGACTGAATAGCATTTACAGTATTGCGTGCAATAACAGTAGGCGGTTTAATCAGTTCAACACGCGGCAGTTTGGCAGTGCGCTGGAACAATGCTTCAGCAGAAATGCCGATGCCGGGGGCAATAGCGCCGCCAAGATATTCGCCGGTAGGCAAAAGCGCGCAGAAAGTAGTTGCTGTGCCAAAATCAACAATAATCATCGGCTTGCCTTTGGGTGCATATTTTTCAAAGGCAGCAACGGCATTAACGATACGGTCCGCACCAACTTCACGCGGATTATCGTATCTTAAAGAGATGCCGGTTTTAATGCCGGGGCCGACAACCATCGGCACCAGTTCAAAATACCGTTCGCACATATGGCATAACGGAACAATAAGGGGCGGAACAACACTTGAAATAATAATATCCTTAATTTCATCCATAGGCATTCTGGTGTAATTAAACATGCTTCTCAGCAAAATGCCATATTCGTCAGCCGTTTTGGAACGGTCGGTAGAAAAACGCCAGTGAGAAACCAGCTTTTTGCCGTCAAAAACGCCTGCCACAATATTAGTGTTGCCCACATCAATAACCAATAACATAGTTTATCCTCCTGCGGAGTAAAATTACTTTCTAAAGAACCTCGCCTATTATATCAGAAAAAACAAGGTCTGTACAGCAAAATTTAAGCGTATTTGCCAGTACCTGCCGCCGGACGGATGGAAACATCGCCGGCAATTACTTTATCAGTGCTGCCGTCTTCTTTTTTTACTATTAAAAGCCCATCCTCATCAATATCAACGGCAAGGCCGCAATAAGTTTCATCCGGTGCGATAACTTTAACCTGCTGCCCAAGCGTGCAGGAATATTTGCGCCATTCTGCCAGTACAGGAGCAAACCCATTTTGCAGCACCTGTTCGTACAATTCCTCTAAATTATACAAGGCATCTGCTAAAATCTGCACGCGCGATACTGGTTCTTCGGCAGCATCGGCAACGGATACGGCACAATCTTTTATATCGTCCGGAACAATGCTTTTAGGCACATCTACATTAATGCCGATGCCGATAACGATGTGGTTTATTTTGCCGAATTCAGCACTCATTTCCGTTAAAATGCCCACCAGTTTTTTACCATTGAGCAAAATATCATTAGGCCATTTTATAGCGGCATTAACGCCTTTGTATTTATTTACTGCCTTAACAACGGCAACAGCTGCCAGCAAAGTGCATTTAGAGGCCTCCTGCGGTAAAAACGGAGGTTTAAGCACAACGGAAAACCAGTTGCCGCAGGCAAAAGGAGAAAACCATCCTCGTGAAAGCCTTCCCTTGCCACCGTTTTGTTCTTCGCTTACAACAACAAGGCCGTTATCGCAGCCTTCTTCTGCCAGGCGTTTAGCCAGATTATTTGTAGAATCAACGCTTTCCACATAATGAATGCTGTGGCCAAGCCATTTGGTTTTTAAATGGGTTATAATTTCTGCCGGTTTCAGTCTGTCCGGCGCAGCTTTTAAAACATAGCCTTTTTTAGGCACAGATTCAATATCATAACCTTCGGCTTTTAAAGCCTGAATATGTTTCCACACGGCAGTGCGCGATACAGAAAGCTGCCTGGAGAGTTCCTCTCCGGAAGTAGGTTCCTGCCCGCCTGCACGTAAAATTTCCAAAATGC
>USHB01000244.1 GCA_900554395.1 uncultured Phascolarctobacterium sp. | reverse complement strand
CAGTATAAAAAAGAACAGCCGGAAGCAAGAATATCTTTTTTTGTATTTTTTAAGTAGCGTTTTGTATGTATTATCATGCGCTCTATTGACTTTGGCATTTTATTTTCATAAAATAAAATTACTATTGTATTTTTAGGAAAGTGCCAAATAAGGGGAGGATGTTATGTCGGTTTCATTAGCTATTTTATTATTGTATATTGTGGCGCTGTTTGCCATCAGCTGGTATGCTAAAAAGCGCAGCGAAGGCGAAGCGGAAAACTATGCCCTCGCAGGGCGTAAACTTTCAACGCCGCTGATTGCCGTTACCATTATCGGCCTTGCCGTTGGCGGCGCATCAACCATAGGTGTATCAGAACATGCGTTCCGCGTAGGGCTTTCTGCCGGGTGGTATACTATTGCCTGGGCTTTGGGCGCCATTGTAATGGGCTTGTTTATGGCTAAAAAATACCGTGAGCAGAACATTACCACTATTTCTGAACTTATTGAACGCCATCATGATATGAAAGCCGTTGTGCTTGGCGTTTTCTGCCAGATTGTTATTCAGCTTGTCATTATTTCCTTGCAGTACATTGCCGGCGGCAGTATTCTGCACGCCATTATGCCGGATGTTTTTGATTTTCAGACCGGCATGATTGTAAGTGCCATTGTATTTATCGGCATTACTTTTATCGGCGGCATGTGGTCGGCATCGCTTTCCAACGTGCTTAATATTGTTCTTATATATGTAGGCATTTTAATTGCCACTGTGGTGCAGTTTTACCGCGTCGGCGGCATGGAGGGGCTGGCTGCATCGCTGCCGGCAGGCGTGCCGTGGTTCAGCTTTACGGAAGGCGTCGGCATGATGACGATTACAAGCTGGGTTGTAACGCTTATTACCGTTAACCTTTCCTTGCAGAGCATTTTGCAGATTTCGCTCGGCGCTAAAGATGCGGCAACTGCTAAAAAGGGTTTTGTATGGGGCGGCATTGTTATGCTGCCGGTTGGCGTTTTGGCAGCGTTCCTCGGCATTTGCGCCAAAGCAATGTACCCGGATGCGCAGGCTGCCCTGGCGCTGCCGGAAGTAATTGTAAGTTTGCAGCCGATTCTGGCAGGCGTTACGCTTGCGGCTTTGTGGGCAGCGGATGTTTCTACCGCCTGCAATCTGCTGTTATCGGCAGGTACGCTTTTCAGCAACGATATTTACAAACGTTTTATTAATCCGCAGGCAGACGGCTCCAAACAGATTTTAATGACGCGCCTGTGCGTAATGGTAAGCGGTATTATGACTTTAGGGCTTGCCATGACGGTATCAAGCATTTTAGGCACAATTATGATAGGCTTGAGCCTGACGGCGGCATTCAGCGTTATTGTTATTGTGGCGTTGTTCTTTCCCAAATACAGCTGCAAAGAAGCAGGTTTCTGGACACTGCTTGCAGGCTTTGTAATGCTTATTCTGTGGCAGCTTGTGCCGGCAGTGCGCATTGTACCGAACATTATTTACATGGAATGGCTGGTATGCATCGCAGCCTATGCCCTGGTGGCAATGGTTAAACCGGGGTCGAAATAAAATAAAAAGCTCATCCGCAAGGGTGGGCTTTTTTACTGCTTTTAAGTTTATCTTAACTGATGTTTATTCTTGTGCTTCAAAAAATTAGATAGTAAAATCTGTAAAATACCATGCTTTGTGCAAAGTTTAAATCAAAATTTCAAAGTAAAATTTTCTTTCTGCTTGCAGGTAATATTAAATTTTTGTTTAAATAAATAATTATACAATATTGCATTGGCAGGTGCTTAACATGGCAAAACAAAGCAACCAAAAAGCAAAATTACTGTATTTGCAAAAATTTTTAATGGAAGAAACTGATGCGGAACACGGCATTACCATTGCAGAACTTGCGGAAAAACTTGCATCTGCCGGTATTGCCGCCGAGCGCAAAAGCTTGTATGATGATATTGAAGTGCTGCGCAGCATGGGCATGAATATTGAAACAATCCGCGGACGTGCCAACAGCTATAAACTTATCAGCCGCGTGCTGAATGTTAAAGACGTTATAAAAGCGGGCAGGGCTTTGAAAGAAAACGGCACGGCAGGAGCAGACGGCATTATTGCTGCGTTATGTTCGCTTTTAAGCAAGTATGAAGCAGAAGCCGCTAAAGAACAGCTTGCAGCGGTGCCCAAAAGAGCCAAAGCTGCCGCGCCTGTTAAAACAGAAGAAGC
>USHB01000243.1 GCA_900554395.1 uncultured Phascolarctobacterium sp. | reverse complement strand
ATTTTAGCTTTTTCTGCTGCTTCGCGCAGACGCTGCATAGCCATGCGGTCAGCGGAAAGGTCGATGCCTTCAGCTTTCTTGAATTCGTCAACCATCCAGTCGATAATGCGCTGGTCGAAGTCATCGCCGCCGAGATGGGTATCGCCGTTGGTAGCTTTAACTTCAAATACGCCGTCGCCTACATCAAGGATGGATACGTCGAAGGTACCGCCGCCAAGGTCATAAACCATAACGGTGTGGTCTTCGCTTTTATCAATGCCGTATGCAAGTGCTGCTGCGGTAGGTTCGTTGATGATACGCAGAACTTCAAGGCCTGCAATTTTGCCTGCGTCTTTGGTTGCCTGGCGCTGGCTGTCGGAGAAGTAAGCCGGTACGGTAATAACTGCCTGGCTTACGGTTTCGCCGAGATATTTTTCTGCGTCAGCTTTTAATTTTTGCAGAATCATTGCGGAAATTTCTTCCGGGGAATATTTTTTATCGTCGATTTCAACTCTGTAATTAGTGCCCATGTGGCGTTTAATGGAGCTGATGGTTCTGTCCGGGTTGGAAACAGCCTGGCGTTTTGCCAGCTGGCCTACAAGGCGTTCGCCGTTTTTGGAAAAGCCAACAACGGACGGAGTAAGCCTGCTGCCCTCCTGGTTAGTGATAACGGTCGGCTCGCCGCCTTCCATAACAGCTACTACAGAGTTAGTAGTACCTAAGTCAATACCAATTACTTTAGACATGATGTTTTTCCTCCTCAAATTTTACACTATATAAGGTATTAATCGTTGCTTATTACTTTAACCTTGCTGTGGCGGATGATTTTATTGCGCAGTTTGTAACCTTTTTCAAATACCTGCTCAATACTTTCATCTTCCATATCAGGGTTTTGCCCGCGCATAACCGCTTCATGCAGTTCGGGGTTAAACTTCTGCCCCTCAGCGGGAATTTCTTCAACTTCCAGTTCTTTAAATGCCTGCTCAAACTGGCGGCGGATTTTTTCCATGCCGGTTACGATGGCAGACATATCGCCGGTTGTTTTTACGCTTTGCTCGGCTCTTTCAAAGTTATCAAGCACTCTTAAAAACTTGCCCACAACTTCTGCCGTAACAAAGGTTGAAAGCTGTTCGCGCTCGGCGGCGTTGCGCCTGCGGAAATTTTCAAAATCCGCCTGCAAGCGCAAAAGCTGTTTTTGCAGTTCTTCAATTTTTACATCTTTTTCATCCTTCTGCGGTTCTTCGGGCTTTGCTTCTTCCGCCTGCGCATTTTCAGCGTCCTGTGCGTTTTCCGCAGCCTTAGCTTCCGCTGCTTCGGCTTCCTGAGCTTCGGTATCGGGATTTTGGGTATCTTTAATGTCTTCTGCCTGCATTTTTACCCTCCTTAGTTATTTAAAATCGTTTTCAGATATTTGTGAAGATAATCCATAACGGCAATTACCTTGCCGTACTGCATGCGTGTAGGCCCAAGCACCGCCATTGTACCGACTATTTTGCCGTTCAGGCGGTAGGTTGCCTGCACCATGCTGCAATCCTGTATGCCTTCAAATTTGTTTTCGCTGCCTATCGTTATGCGCAACCCGTCCGATTCTTCACCGGATTTTAAAATATTGCGCACCACTTTTTCTTCTTCAAGCACGCCCAGCAAATTCCTTACCTTTTCCATATCGCGGAATTCTGGCTGGCTTAAAAGCTGGCGCGTACCGCCCATAAAGAAGGTTTCCTTTTCGGGCCTTGTCATGCGGCGCAGAACATGCAGCAGCGACGAAAGCAATAAGCGGTCATCCTTAACCGCCGCCTGCACATCATCAAGCAGATGCTTGTCGATATCGGTTACAGCCTTGCCTTCAAGCATTCTTGTAATGCGCCCTGCCATATACTCAAGCTCTTTAACGCTCATACCTGCCGGAATTTCCACAACGCAGTTATTTACGTTGCCGTCATCGGTTACAATGCACAAAATTGCGTGGTTGGTATCAAGCGGCAAAAACTTCAAATAGCAAAACCGGCTGACAGAATGCTGGTTTGCCAGCACCATTGACACATTATGCGTCATCTGCGAGAGGATTTTGGCAGTGGAAAGGAAGATATCGTCGATACTGCGCTGCTGTTCGTGGTACAGCGTATTGATTAAAGTGCGGTCATTATCATCAAGCGTATCAGGTTCAATCATCGAATCGACATAGAACCTGTAAGCCTGCGCAGAAGGCACGCGGCCTG
>USHB01000242.1 GCA_900554395.1 uncultured Phascolarctobacterium sp. | reverse complement strand
AGAAAATTAAAGATGAAATCAAAAAATTATATTAAAAAACAACAGCAGATATTAAGCAACGAAAGGAGGGAACACCATGGCTAATACAAAAATACCGTCCGAACAGGTTGAGGAATTATTATCTAAAGGAAAATCACATGGCGGTGTTCTCACTTATCGTGAAATTATGGATTCGATGCAGAACGCTGAGGACATGAGCGCCGATGATATGGACAATATGTATGAACTGATTGCCCAGAAAGGCATCGACGTGGTGGATGATACTAACGGCGATTTGGATTTGGAACCGGAAGCAGTAAGCGAGGCAGATGAAATAAACGAAGCCGAACTTGCCAATATGAGCGTACCGGAAGGCGTAAGCATTGATGACCCTGTACGCATGTACTTAAAAGAAATTGGCCGTGTGCCCCTTTTGGTTGGCGAGGATGAAGTTAAACTTGCCAAACGCATGGATAAGGGCAAACAGGCTTACCGCCTGCTGCACGGAACAAGAAACGGCGTGGTTGCGCCGGTATACAGCGGCAAGGATACTACTGAAGCGCTGATTGAAAAAGCACATGAACTGATTGACGATGAATATAAAATTTGCAGCCTGCGCAGTATCCATAAAGCGCTGCAATATATTCAGGACAAACAAAAAAACGGTATGCCCTGCACGCTTGAAGAATATACAGCGCTTGTTGCTGATTTTACGCGTGATGAATGCCTGCGTCTGCACAAACTTTTGCAGGACGAACATCTTGTAATCGAAGGCAGCGAAAAGGTAATGCCGGATATACATACCAGCGACAAGGAAATTCATTCTTTGTTTGACCTCAAAACAATTCTGGAAGAAATCAAACGCCGTTTGCCGGAAGAAACCGACACCAAAGTGTTTGATGAATATCTGGCGCTGGAAGAAGAATATAAAAAACTGCTTGAAGAAGTATATGAACAGGGCGAAGAAGCAAAACGCTGCCTGTCGGAAGCGAACCTGCGCCTGGTTGTAAGTATTGCCAAACGTTATGTAGGACGCGGCATGCTGTTCCTTGATTTAATTCAGGAAGGCAACCTTGGCCTTATTAAAGCAGTTGAAAAATTCGACTATAACAAAGGCTTTAAATTCAGTACCTATGCAACATGGTGGATTCGCCAGGCAATTACCCGCGCTATTGCCGACCAGGCACGTACCATCCGTATTCCAGTACATATGGTGGAAACCATTAACAAACTTATCCGCGTATCCCGCCAGCTTTTGCAGGAACTTGGCCGTGAACCGACCCCGGAAGAAATCGCAAGGGAAATGGATACTACGGTAGACCGTGTACGTGAAATTATGAAAATTGCACAGGAGCCGGTATCTTTGGAAACGCCTATCGGCGAAGAAGAAGATTCTCATTTAGGCGATTTTATTGAAGACCATGATGCTCCGGCACCTGCTGATGCAGCATCGTTTACGCTTCTGCGTGAGCAGCTTGATGAAGTGCTTGAAACTTTAACGGTTCGCGAGAAAAAAGTGCTTGAACTGCGCTTTGGGCTTGAAGACGGCCGCAGCCGTACACTGGAAGAAGTAGGCCAGCATTTTGGCGTAACACGCGAACGTATCCGCCAGATTGAAGCTAAAGCATTGCGGAAGTTGAGGCATCCAAGCCGCAGCAAACGCCTGAAAGATTTTCTGGAATAGTTGACAAGCTACTATAACTTTAGTAAAATATTACTGTTGGCTAATTGCTGACAAATTGGGCCTATAGCTCAGTGGTAGAGCCATCGGCTCATAACCGATTGGTCGTAGGTTCGAACCCTACTGGGCCCACCAATTAAAAACAAAGACGCAGATTTCGGTCTGCGTCTTTTTGTTTATAAAAAACTTTTCTTTTATTGCATTATAAAGGTTACCGCGCTGAACACGGCAAGCAGTATTGCGGACATTATAGTCAGCTTCGGCAGGCATTTAAAATAATCTGCTTTAAAATAGTCAAGTGTTACAATCAGGCACATATGCGTTGGTGTAAGCATTTGCCCGGCAACGCCAAAGACCATTGCAATTCCGGCAAAAGTTAAATCGCCGGGCGCCATAGCGGCGATAATTGGCATAACAATGGCAACATGCCCCTGAGACATTCCTGTCAGCACGCCTATTATGAAGGATACGGCGGCAACTATAAAAGGCTGCGGCAGTGGAGATTTTTGAAATTCATTAACGATTGCATATAAAATTTTAGTATCTGTTAAGATTTGAA
>USHB01000241.1 GCA_900554395.1 uncultured Phascolarctobacterium sp. | reverse complement strand
AGTCCGGCCTTCGGCACCAAATTGAACTTAACGCTTCCAGTTATATTTGGAAGCGTTTTTTGTTACTATTTATAAAATTTTTAATACTACTTTTATTGGAGACTAAAATGGATTACAAAACAAAAGCCATAAATTGTGTAAAAAATACAATATTACCATTACAACAAAAACAATTTCAAGAAAGCGGATGCAGTTTAGATGAACAATATAAAAAGTATGGAAATACCGATATATTTTTTGCTAATATCATTGAACCGGGGCATGTTTATGAAATTGGTTACCCAAAATGTGTATGTCAAGAAGTATTGTCAGGAAAAATAACCAATCCTGCTCACTGCGAATGTTCAAAACAAAGCATCCTGTTTATTTTACAGCAATTATTACCCAATAAATCCATTAATGTAGAAATTATAGAAACCGTTTTAACCGGTTCTAAAAAATGCCGTTTTCGTGTAACAGTTGAATAAAATAATAAAAAAGAACTTGTACTTTATTTAATAGTGCAAGTTCTTTTTCTTTTAATTTATAGACAAAAATAAAATTTATAATTATGCTCTTTAAGTTATTCTAAATCATATTACTAATTTGCTATAACTAAAATTAAAAAATAATTAAACCCATCCATCATTCGTCATCTTCCATACCTTCAAAAAGCAAGCGTATGCCATAACGAAGTTCATTTTGCCGAGGCAAAATTATTTTTGTACGTTCTGCCGTTACTCTTTCAAATACAGGCTCCAATAAATTACGGGCAAAATCATGCCTGTAATCATCAGCATACATATCCTTTAATACGTCCCCGTCTATAATATCTTTTAAGCTATCCGCAATTTCCTCGCCTTCGCTCTGGCTGATTAAATAATCAGCAGACATATCTTTAAACACATCTTCTATAATTTGCAGCATCTCTTTGGCATCATCTTCAATAAATTCATCAAGCACGGCAGACGAAACACTGTTGGCTGCACTTCCGCCCATAAATGAACCTAATAAACCTCCCACAATGCCGCCAACCGCTGTGCCTATCCCCGGAACAATCGACCCCAAAGCAGCTCCGGCCGATGCTCCTCCAACCCAGCCGGCTGTTCCGCCTGCAACTGTGGCTGTTGTATTGGTTAAATTTTTAAAAAGCTGAGCGCCGGAAATCCTGCCGCGGAAAATATTAATTACATCCACACTTGAAAGCACTACCACAGATGCAGCAGCAGTTACTATGTTTCCGCGCAGCAGTTTAGATGCACTTTTCATCGCCGCAGCACCATAAATATTTTTGCCGCTTCTTAAAGCATTAACAAGAAACTGTGAAGCCTTCGGCCCAATCATATTTACAATAGCATCGCTGGATGCTTTAAACGCACCGCTTAAAACAGTTTTTTGCAGCTGGCTCGTCAACACCGCAGTTAAAAAAGTTGTACCACCAACTTTTAATCCCGCTGCTGCCGCAGATTTAAGCGCTGTTTCAGAATCTTCACCATTCCATACTGATACAGCAAAAGTAAGTGCCGCACTGATTCCAAAAGAATATCCTGCAATAACCATACCGTTCACCGCATCAAATGTAATTGATTCAATAGTACCTGCTTTAGCAATGTTTTTTGCCTGTTCGTAAGTAAAATTGCCTTTTCTTACAATATCTTTGGCTTGGGCCGGGTCAGTAACACCAGGAACCTGTCCTTTTTTTATACGTTCCGCCATTGCTTTAACTGCATCGTCATATTTATCTGAAGGCACTTCAATCTGCATAGGTGTGCCATCGGCATTAAAATAACGGAATTCGTCATTTTTAAAACATTCTTTAATGCACTTGGAACCGCTGCTGCAATATTTAGACTGAATATTTATTCCGTCTACCATTCTGTCTGCTCCGTTTTTGACATTATCGTCTCCAACAATATGTGCGCCCTTGCCATGCAGCATATCATATAAATGGTTAGCCCTTTCAGCAGCAAATCCATGCCCGCGTGGTGTATGGAATTTATCGGCGCTATAATTGGTTGCAGCATTGCTTACATTGCCAAATACAACGCCTGCTGTTTCCGCACCGGCAGATTTTATTTTCCTGTTCTTTTTATTTTTTTCAGTCATAATATCTCCAAATAATTAAGTTACTTTGAAATTTATACTTTGACTAATACCTATTATACCGCTTTCATAAATTTTGTTAAATATGTTTATTTTATAGCACAAAAGCCTGCATGTTAACCATGCAGGCTTTTATTTTTTACTTAA
>USHB01000240.1 GCA_900554395.1 uncultured Phascolarctobacterium sp. | reverse complement strand
ACCCTTACCTGCCGAAGCAGGCGGTACACATTTCTGTGGCACTTTCCCTGAGGTCACCCTCGCCGGACGTTATCCGGCATCCTGCCCTGTGGAGCCCGGACTTTCCTCTTACGGCCGAAGCCGTCAGCGATTGCCTTTCACACTCATACTGCATGTACTTTAGCATAAAAAGGTTAAATAGTCAAGCCATTATTTAAAACGCTCGTCTTCACTTATTTCATATTCAAATTCTTCCCAGTCTTCACTGTTTTCATTCTCGTAATATTGCCCGTCTTTATAGATGATATCATCCTGCGTATAATGCTGGCCTTCTGCATTATGCGTGTTGTCACCGCGGACGGACGGAGGCAGGAAACTTGGGTCATAAACATCATTTTCTTTATCTTTGCTTAATTTTTCTCCGATAATGCCAAGCAGAGCAATGCCCGCCCCAAGCAAAAACCAAAACATTAAGCTCACCTTGCTTTTTAAGAATTGGCAAATAAATAACGCTGCAGCATTTTGTTATATTCCCACGGATTTTTGCCGTCTGTTTTCTTAAACTGGTTCATAACAGAATCAAGTTCATCAGCATAGTGTACTATAAAGGCTTCTTTAGTAGCGCAGGCAACCGGAGAGCCTTTTTCCTGTTCGCCATGGTGCGAAAGGACAATATGCAGAAGATGCTGTAATTTAGGGCCGGTTACATGTGCTTTGGCAGCAGCTTCCTGCACCATAATCGCGCTCATGCTGATATGCCCCAAAAGGCGACCTTCCGTTGTATACGGGAAGCCCATGGATGCGGAAATTTCGCGCAGTTTGCCGACATCATGCAGCAGCGCCCCAGCAATTATCAAATCTTTATCAACGCCGCCGATACTGTCTGCCATGGCAGATGCCAGCATTGCAACATCAACGGAGTGCTGCAAAAGCCCGCCTATATAAGCATGGTGCAAACGCATTCCTGCCGGATTGCGCAAAAACTTCTCGTAAACTTCACCTTCAAAAACATTATCCAGAATAAGGCGCAGCCCCGGAGTAAGCACGCATTTTATCAAACGGTCTAATTTTTCCTTATATTCTTCATGGTTAAAATCACCTTCCGGCAGCAGGTTGCTGATATCATCTTCCGGTACAATATCGCTTAATTTTTTTATAATTACCTGCAGCGCCATCTCGCCGGAAAATTTGTTGATATCCACGCTGCCGCTGACCATCATGGGAGTTGGGCCGTCAAGTTCGCGCATTTTCTCAACAATGCCTGCTTCAAAAGTAATAAACGGTATTTTGCCGCTGTTGTCTTCCAGCAAGCCGCGTGCAAAAGGTGCGCCGTTTGATGAAGTGCCTACACGCTGCACTCTCATCAGCACCGACTGGCAAATTTTGGCGCCTGCTTTAAATTCACTAATCATCTATCTTTACCTCAATCTATCAGTATTGTTTAAAAAGTAATGTTTCATTTGCCGTCAAAACCTGTGCATCAATGCCAGCAGATGAAAGCCGCAGCGCAATTTTATCGGCAAGCACTGTTACTACCGGCAGTTCCGTTCCCTGATGAGTAGCATCCACCAGATTAAGCCCGCTGAACGCTGCGTTTTGCGCTTCGTGGTATTTAATATCGCCGGTAACATATGTATCAGCGCCATGTTCCAGCGCCTCGCCGATAAAATCAATGCCAGCTCCGCCGCACAGCGCTACTTTATGTACATCTTTGCCCGCATTAACAGCAGTTACAAATTCAAGTCCCAAAACGCGCTTTACCATAGCGCAAAAATCGGCAAAAGCCATTTTATGCGGCAAAAGCCCGACTCTTCCTAAAGAGCCGCCTTCACCGCCGTTATTTACAAGTGCCGTTATATTTTTAAGCCCAAGTTTTGCCGCCAGCACATCATTAACGCCGCCGAGTACGCTGTCAAGGCTTGTATGGGCGCTGTATACCGCAATGCCGTTTTCAATGCATTTTAAAAGCAGCGTGCTTTGCCAGTTATTGTCGCAAATATTTTTGAGCGGCTTAAAAATAGGCGGATGATGCGTTACAAGCATATTTACTTTTTGCGCAACTGCCTGCTCCACAACTTCCGGAGATACATCAAGCGCCACCATGATTTTTTTTACGGCATTATCCCTGCGTCCGACCAAAAAACCGGCGTTGTCCCAGCTTTCGGCAAGTCCGGCAGGTGCTATGCCTTCCATAACTTTTATAATATCATTTACAACCGCACTCATGCCTCAACTCCTCCAATCCGGCAAGAAGCTCCTGTAATTTTTTATATTTAGCGCTTTGCTGCGCCT
>USHB01000239.1 GCA_900554395.1 uncultured Phascolarctobacterium sp. | reverse complement strand
CATGGGATCCGGTAGAGACTCGGAACATGGCTTATCTCCTTTGAAAACTTTCATTTTTACGGCAGCACGTTCAGTGGGTGTTGGTAATATTGCCGGTATAGCTATTGCTATTATTGTCGGTGGCCCCGGTGCTATTTTCTGGATGTGGGTAATGGCAATCGTTGGTTCTGCTACCGGTTTTGTAGAAAGCACACTGGCGCAGATTTATAAAGTTCCGCGCGCCGAAGGCGGTTACCGCGGCGGTCCTGCTTATTATATTCAAAATGCCTTAAAAAACAAATTTATGGCAGTTTTGTTTGTAATTTTAATTTGCAGTACTTACGGCCTTATTTTTAACTCGGTACAGGCAAATACCATTACACTTTCCCTGCAGGGAGCTTTCGGTTTTGACAGAACCACGGTAGGCATTATCGTATCCATCATGACTGCTATGGTAATTTTCGGTGGCATTAACCGTATTGCCAAAGTTTCTGAATGGATGGTACCTATAATGGCAGGTATTTATCTGTTAATTGCTTTTTATATCGTTGTTAAAAATATCGGCTTAATGCCGCAGGTTTTATATGATATTGTGACTTCTGCTTTCAGCCTTAATGCGGCTTTTGGCGGCGGCATGGGTCTTGCCATGATGACCGGCATCAAACGCGGTTTATTCTCCAACGAAGCAGGCATGGGTTCTGTTCCTAATGCTGCGGCAACCGCTACTACCGAGCATCCTGTAACACAGGGCTTGATTCAGGCATTGGGCGTATTTGTCGATACCCTTTTGGTATGCACTTCTTCCGCTTTTATTGTTATGCTCTCAAAAGATTATATGGGAGTAGGCCTTAACGGTATTGAACTTGTGCAATACGCTTTGGTAGAACATATCGGCGCATGGTCTTCTATTTTCCTTGCGGTAATGATTTTCCTGTTTGCGTTCAGTTCTATTATCGGCAACTATTATTACGGTGAAATTAACATTGCCTTCATGTCTCAGAACAAAATGGTATTAAATATTTTCCGTGTTTTTGTAGTAGTAATGGTTATGTTTGGGTCTATTGCCAAAGTAAGCCTGGTATGGAACCTTGCCGACCTTTTTATGGCATTGATGGCTATCACTAACCTTGTTGCTATCAGCAAGCTTGCTCCGCATGCTTATACAGCTTTAAAAGATTATCTGGCTCAGAAAAAAGCCGGTGTAAAAGACCCTGTTTTTAAAGCATCTGTACTTAAAGACCAAACCGGTGTAGAAGTTTGGAAGGATTAATTTTTGAATAATTAAAACCCGCGGGTTATTAATGCCTGCGGGTTTAATTTTTCTTGAAAATGACTGTCAGGTCAGTTATAATATAAAATAATCTTTTAATTAAAACATAAAGATATGAATTTAAAGTGAAAGATGGCTGATAAAAATGAAATTTAAATTTCAGCTGGCACCGCAGGATATATTAAGTATCATTTTGTTGGCGGCGTGTTATCCGTTGGCGCAGGTTTTGCCGCCTGAATGCGGTTGGGAAAATGGGCTTATAGAAAATACACAGGCTGTATTATTATTGTTTGGCGCTATGTTTTGTTTTAACTGCGCTTATTATTCTGTTAAAGGCCTTGGCTACACTATCGGCTGGCTGTATTTTATAATGTTTATGCGCGAACTGAGCTGGGGCAGAGTATTTTTTCCAACCGGAGAAGTTGATGAACTAGGCCCTAAATTTATCAGCATGAGCAGTATTCCCCATCATGATTTTATTAATGCTGCCATTGGCATAGCAATTGTAATTTTGCTTTATGGTTTGTATAAATACATGCCGTGGAAAAAATTTATTTTTGAAATACCTTTTCCGGTAATATCGGCAGTTGTTGGCATTGCAGCCATTATTTTGCAGTATGGCGGCGAGCATGTATGGTTTACAGCCTTTACTCATGCGCAAAATCAGCTTTTGGAAGAGTTTGCGGAAATGATAGTTTATACCGAAATGCTTAATATGACACATTATTATGGCTTCCATTATTTAAAAAATGTAAAAAACTAAACAAATTTTTCAAAAAAGTAGTTGACAGCGGCACAATAAAGTGCTAATATATACAAGTCGCCGGAAAACGGCAGCACCTTGAAAACTGAACAAGAACCAAGAAAAAGCGAATGTGCGGGCGAGTTTTCCTGAAAAGGGAAACGAGCCAAACTAAGAAATTCTGGATTAAATAATAAGAGCCAATCGGTTCTTCAATAAGTATATTGGAGAGTTTGATCCTGGCTCAGGACGAACGCTGGCGGCGTGCCTAACACATGCAAG
>USHB01000238.1 GCA_900554395.1 uncultured Phascolarctobacterium sp. | reverse complement strand
GTTTTGATATAATTGGTTTGCGATTTTACTTCATCAAAAAGTTGCTGACCTTTAGCTGTATTTATCAGCACCAGCGTTGTTCCTTTATCGTCATCAAATTCCGGAAATTGTTTGTTGATTCCCCAATAATCGGCAATGGTAATATCTGCCAGGCTGCGTTTGTTGTTAAAGGCACAATCTGCGCAGCTTGGGCGGATACTGATATTGTTCAAAAATAAACGCATATAGGGCTCGCGCCGTTTGGTATCTGCCAGACGTTTGCTGACAGTATTGAAAACAGTTTCTCCGCGCAGCCAGCCATTTTCTTTGTTGCGGAATTCTACTTTTATTACAGGCTCTCCCGCGGCCTCAGCTAATTGCTGTAAATATTTATTATAAACTTTGGCACTGGGAACGCCGTGGCAGACAACATCTACTGTAAATAAATTTTCATAATCTTTCATTAAAAAGCCTTTAAGTCCGGCAATCTGGCAGGGCGTACCGCTGAAAAGCACTTTGCTGCCGCCTGTAAGCAGGCTGCGTACCTGTTTGAAATTGCCGTTCATATTGCTTTGCACATATTTGCTGCCGCGCAGTTTGCCCAGATGCTGCTCATCTTTAACTCCTATATGGCAAACCTGCAAATTTTCGTCAAAGCCTGCGCCGAACACTGTGCCGCCGTTGTTTAAAATTTGAGCGGCAAAGAGCGTGAACATACCGCCGCTGGAACTTGCAAAACGGATGTCATCATTAATATTTTTACTTCCGTAAACATTTAGTATTTCGTGCTGTTGCGGTTTGTTCAAAAGTGGGCAAACACGCTCGCAAAGTCCGCAGTTTATACATTGGGAAACATCAATATGTGGATAGCAGAAGCCTTCTTCATCCGGCTGCATATCAATGCAGTTCTTGGGGCAAATGGATGCGCAGGCAGTGCAGCCGCAGCAATCATGTTTAGAAGTTAGTTTTAACATGGTAACACCTTCTTTTTGATTAAAAATTTTCTAAAAAGAAATTGACAAATGTTTTGGCAACGGTTGAAAGAGGCCTGCCTTTAACAACAGAAAGAGTTTTTTCTACAAAAAGCCGTTCATCTTCAATTTGTTTTGGAACAAGGCAGTCATCAAACAATTCATATTTTTCAGCCGGAACAATAGCGACGCCGATGTTCTGTGTTGCCCAGGCGATGGTAGAGAGCTTGGTTGTGTTAATGCTTAAAACGTGCGGCAGCAGGCGTGAATCGTTGCAGGTGTTTAAAAACAATGTGCTGCACCCGTGAAAGGCATAATGGGACATCTTCCAAATCATCAAGCAGAATATGCGGTTTTGTGCCGTTAAGGTAAGGGCTGTCTTTATGGAAAAGGGCAATTAAACGGTCACGTTTGCGGTAAATTGTTTCAAAACGGTTAACCTGCAATAGCGGCGCGTTGGCAATGCCGATTTCAGTTTTGCCGTCTAAAAGCTGCTGGGTCTGTTCGTCAATCGGCACTTCATACAGTTCGTAGTTTATTTGCGGATACTGGCGCGAGAATTTACTGAGATAGTTTTTTATGAAGGAAATAGACATCGAAGGCGACAGGCTGAGCCTTAATGTCCCCGAAAAACCTCCGGCGCAATCAGCAATTTCCTTAATAATATTATCTTCGGTAGAGCAGATATATTTTGCCTTATTGTACAAAATGCAGCCTGCTTCGGTAAGTTCTACCGTATGGCCGCCACGCTTCAGGTTTAACAGCGGCGTGCCGAATTTTTTCTGCATGATTTTTAGCTGGTTGCTGAGCGCGGGCTGCGCTACTGCTACGCGTTTTGCTGCTGCGGATATGCTGCCGGCTTCAACAATGGCGATAAAATTGCGGTAATATTCTATGTTCATGGCTGCTCCTTAAAAATTTTATGTTTAAATTGATTATACTATAAAAACTCAAATATATAAAGTTATAGCCAAAATAGCTAAGTTATATCAAAAATAATTATATGTTTAAAGATTTTTTATTTAAATTGGTACGGCAAAATCAAATAAAACAGTAAATTTTAAGAAAAATCAGCAAAACATATAATAATTTTTTATTTTTGATGCAATAAAACAATATTTTACATTATATGTTTTTGCACTTAAACTATAAATAAGGATAATGTTTTGAGTAAAAATAAATGAAAGAAGGGAGCAATATGTTGGATTCGGACAGGCTGCGCAGCCCTGCCTTATTTGAAAAAATAGTTACACCCGAGCAGGCGGCAGCGCTTATTGAAGATGGCATGAATGTCGGTGTCGGTGGTTTTACGCCTTCGGGCTACCC
>USHB01000237.1 GCA_900554395.1 uncultured Phascolarctobacterium sp. | reverse complement strand
ATTGACGTAAAACTTTAATGACGGAGCATATTGTGACAATAGAAACCTTTATTGAAAAGTTACAACAATATAACAAACCTTTAGTATTTAACCCCTGGCAGGATTATGACCCCGAGTGCGACATCGGTCCGAAAGCACCAGTTATCCGTGCGGCTAATTTCAAGCGCTATCTTGGGCTGCGCCGGAACGCACACTTTTTATTCATAGCCGAAGGGCTTGGCTACCAGGGCGGGCATTTTTCCGGCATGGCAATGACGAGTGAACGCATTTTGCTCGGCCACCATCCGGATGTCAACCCGCAGGCAGTGCTTGGCGAGTGGCATTATGAACGTACCAGCAACCCGCAAAGCCCGCGCCTGAACCGCACGCAGAAATTGTACGGCTTTAACGAACCAACGGCAACGGTAATGTGGAACACCATTGCAAGGCACGGCCTTTCTCCTTATGATACGGTTTTATGGAACATTTTTCCGTTCCATCCTTACAAAGACGGCAATATTTTAAGCAACCGCACGCCCACAGGCGATGAACTTGATGTTGGCATTGAATACGCGCGCCTTTTAATGCAGCTTATTCCCGGCATGAAAGTTGTGGCCATCGGCCGCAAATCGCAGCAGACATTAAGTAAATACGGCGTAGCCTGCGATTGTGTGCCGCATCCATCCATGGGCGGCGCCAACGCTTTTAAAGAGGCAGTAGCTGCGCTGTTTGCCGCACAAGGCGGTGAAACCAATGGCTAAAAGCAATTTTACGCGCGATGAAACCATTAATATCGCCGTAAAAATGGGCAAAATACTGCTTAAAAGCGGCGCGGAAACCTACCGCGTTGAAGATACCATCTCCCGCTGCTGCCTTGTACACGGCTATGAGGTAGACCCGTTTGTAACGCCAACCGTTATTATTCTGGGCAATGAAGATACCGACAGTTTTATCCGCGTAAGCCGCATTGGCTACCGCAGCACCAATTTAAGCCTCATCAGCGAAATGAATACCATGTCTTATAATTTTTCCAAATGGGAAATGAATTACGAAGATACCTGCAACTGGCTTGAGAAAAAATGGCGGCAGCCCGCTCCTTACGGCAAATGGTCCGTATGTCTGGCATCGGCCATTGGGTCGGCGGCCTTTTCGGCTATGCTGGGCGGCAACAGCCACGATTTTATTGCCGCTTTTGTAACGGGAGGCATGGCAATGCTTGTGCTTAAGCAAATTGCCGGTTACCATCCCAGTGCCTTTTGGGAAAACGCAATAGCAGGTGTTGTTATCGGCACAGTGGCATTATCGTGCTGCGCCATAAGCGTGCAGTGCACCATGGAAAAAATCATTGTAGGCGCGCTGATGCCTTTTGTACCCGGCGTACCGTTCTGCAACGGCCTGCGTGACTATATGGCAGGCAATTTAATGAGCGGCAATTCACGCATAGCAGAAGCGCTGCTGTTTGCTTCTTCCATTGCTATTGGCATCGCCTTTGTGCTGCGCGCCTGGTTTATCTGGGGGTGGGATTTATGGAAATGATTTCTGCTTTCATATTTGCCTGCCTTGCTACCATGGCTTTTGCGGTGTTGTTTCAGGCGCCTAAAAAAATTGTGCTTATTGATGGCTTTATCGGCGCTATCGGCTGGGTAGTTTTTATCTACCTGCGGCATGAGCTTGGCTATACTTCATTCGTATCCAATTTTACAGCCACTATCTCCCTTGCTTTGGCCAGTGAATTAAGTTCGCGTATTTTCAAACAGCCGGTAACGGTATTTGTTATACCGGGCATTGTACCGCTGGTACCCGGCCTTGGCATTTACCAGGGCATGTTTGCCATTATCAATAACGATTACAACAACGGCACTTCCATTCTGCTTACCGCCATGACGGACTCCGTTGCCATTGCTATCGGCGTAATGCTTGTTTCCAGTTTGTTCCGCGTAATTAAGGTACGCCGCTTCATGTTGCAGTACCACCGTTCCAAACGCCAGATGGAAATGAAAGTAAAGGGCAAAAAATAAAGCAGCCTTAAAGCTGTTTTATTTTAATTTAATAATGTATACATTTTAATTAAAGTATAAATTTTGTTACACCTCTTGCTATATACGAAGCCTGAGTATATAATATTTTTATAGTTATCCAAAGTTTGAAAGGAGCAGTAAAACTCATGGAAAAAATTTACGAAGGCAAAACTAAAACCGTTTATCAGCTGGAAAACGGCAACGTACTCTTAAAATTTAAAGATGACTGCACCGGTAAAGACGGCGTATTCGACCCGGGTGAAAACAGCATCGGCCTTACCATTGAAG
>USHB01000236.1 GCA_900554395.1 uncultured Phascolarctobacterium sp. | reverse complement strand
TCATCTAAAATATCAAGTCGGCTTACTGCCAGGCAGTCTAAGCTGTTAACACGTGCGCTGTATTTGAGCATGAAGGCATCAAGCCAGCCGCAGCGGCGGGGACGGCCGGTAACAGTGCCGTATTCATGTCCGCGTTCACGCAAGGCGTCGCCGTCAGCGTTAAACTGTTCGCATACAAACGGGCCTTCGCCAACACGGGTGGTATATGCTTTAACAACACCTACAACATGGTTAATGCACAGGGGGCCAACACCGCTGCCTGTTGCCGCATTGGCAGCAGTCGGGTTGGAACTGGTTACATACGGATATGTGCCATGGTCAATATCAAGGAAAGTAGCCTGCGCGCCTTCAAACAGCACGTTTTTGCCGCTTTCAAAAACTTCGCCTAAAACAACGCCGGTATCGCAAACATGCGGACGCAGTTCTTCGGCATAAGCCAGATATTCTTTTAAAACGCTGTCATAGTCAAACGGTTCAGCGCCGTAAATTTTGGTAATGATGGCATTTTTAGCTTCAAGGTTTACACGCAGTTTTTCAGCAAAAGTATCGGGTTCCATCAAATCGCAGATACGAATGCCGGTACGGGCTACCTTATCCATATAGCAGGGGCCGATACCGCCTTTAGTAGTGCCGATTTTATGTTCGCCAAGTGCTGCTTCCTGAAGTTCGTCAAGACGCATATGGTAAGGCATTACCACATGCGCACGGTCAGAAATCAGAAGGTTGCTGCAATCAATGCCCTGTGCTTTCATGCCGGCAATTTCCTGCAAAACAACGGCAGGGTTAATGACAACGCCATTGCCCAAAATATTAATTTTGTCTTTGTACAAAACGCCGGACGGCAAAAGACGCAGTTTGTAGGCTACATCGTCAACAACAACGGTGTGCCCTGCATTGGAACCGCCGGAATAACGCACAACGGCATCAGCTTTTTGAGCCAGGTAATCAACAATCTTGCCTTTGCCTTCATCGCCCCACTGGGCGCCGATAACTACAACAGATGACATAACTATCTCTCCTTATATAATCATAATCCGAAGCGCGCCATAATAAGGTCTACATTACGCAGCATCGGCATAGGGTCAAAGCAGTGCTCAATTTCTTCATCGGTGAGGTATTTTTTAATATCCTCGTCATGCTCAACATTGGTTTTAAAATCTGCGCCTTCCAGCCAGCGTGCCATTGCATTACGCTGTACCCATTTGTAGGCATCTTCGCGCAGCACGCCTTTGCTTACAAGGGCAATCAAAAGATTCTGACTGAAAATAAGGCCGCCGGTTTTATTCATGTTGGCAATCATTGCATCCGGATAAACCAGAAGTTTATCAACAATGTTGATGAATTTGCGCAGCATATGGTCAAGCGCAATAGTTGCATCCGGCAGAATAACCCTTTCTACGGAAGAATGGGAAATATCGCGCTCATGCCACAAAGTAACATCTTCCAGCGCTGCAACTGCATAACCGCGCAGCAATCTTGCCATGCCGGAAATTTTTTCGCAGGTAATGGGGTTGCGTTTATGCGGCATTGCCGAAGAACCTTTCTGGCCTGGGGCAAAATATTCTTCCGCCTCGCGGATATCGGTGCGCTGCAAATTGCGGATTTCTGTTGCCATTTTTTCCAGAGAAGAACCAATAATAGCGATGGTAGTTAAATAATCGGCATGGCGGTCACGCTGAATAACCTGAGTAGCTAGGCGTGCGGCTTTAATGCCCAGTTTTTCGCATACATATTCTTCTACAAACGGATCAATGTTGGAATAAGTTCCTACTGCGCCGGAAAGTTTGCCGACAGAAATGAACTCACGGGCCTGTTTCAGGCGTTCCATATTGCGTTCGGTTTCATCCATCCACAGCGCGAACTTCAGGCCGAAAGTCATAGGTTCAGCATGAATGCCGTGGGTACGGCCAATCATAACCGTGTGTTTATGTTCGGCAGCGCGACGTTTTAAAACTTCATGCAGTTTTTCCAAATGTTTCATCAAAAGGTCTGCTGATTGCTGCATCATTACGCCCATAGCAGTGTCTTTAACGTCGCTGCTGGTCAGTCCTTTATGGATATATTTGGAAGCATCGCCAACATATTCGGCAACATTTGTCAAAAAGGCGATAATATCATGGTTGGTAACCGCCTCAATTTCTTTAACGCGTTCAATGCGGAAATCGGCTTTGGTCTGAATATCATGCAAAGCATCGTCAGGCACAATGCCCAGTTTGTTCATAGCTTCGCATGCCAAAATTTCCACACGCAGCATGGTGCGGAATTCATTTTCCAGAGTCCAGATATTGCCCATCTCCGGATGTGTATAACGTTCAATCATACTTTTGCCCCCCAAC
>USHB01000235.1 GCA_900554395.1 uncultured Phascolarctobacterium sp. | reverse complement strand
TATTTTGCCACTATTGCCGTTGCAAAATGGGAGCATCTTAAAGGAGAAAAGCCTTTATTAACTGATAAAGTGGAAAACTTTGCGGATTATGAGAAAATACTGGTGGGTTTTCCTGTTTGGTGGTTTACCTGCCCGCAGTTGATTAAAACTTTTATGGAAAGTTACGATTTCAGCGGCAAGAAAGTTTATCCATTTTGTACACACGGTGGCAGCGGGCCTAAAAACAGCACGCATGATATAAAAGAAGTTTGCCGCAGCGCTGAAATTGCAGATTGTTTTGACGCAACAAAAAATTTGACGGATGATAAAATTAAAGGCTGGCTTGGTTTAAATTAATGCCCGGAAATTTAACATACCAGTTCTGGTATTAGATGAAAAAAGCACTACCAGAACTGGTATCTTTTTGCCTTTTTAGTTAACAGTATTGGCTGAAATTTTAAAATATAATGGCTGAATATTACAGAGATTAACTAAAAATGTGGACGTTTTCAAAAATTTTCCGCAAAAAGTCTTGCAGAGGAAGAAAGTTTATGGTATATTTAAATCACAGGGAAATACAAAATATTATACCTGTAGAAAAGGTGATGTTATTAAAAAACGTGGCTGCTTTAAAAATGGGTAAAAAGGGATAAAGGCAAAGTCCCTTGTAGATTTGCCAAAATTTTAAAGGAGTTGTCAAAAATTGAAAAAACTTTTGGTTGCTATTGATGGTTCTGACCTTTCGTGGAAAGTATTGGATTTTGCGGATGATATGGCTAAAAAATATGATGCCGAACTGATGGTTTATACGGTATTTAAGCCGAGTGACAGTGAAGAGCTGATGGCTAAAATGGATATGTCATATCCGGTTCCTGCAAAAGAAGCCGTCAAACTTGGAGACCTTGGCGATAAAGTTGTGGCAGAAGCAAAAAAACGCATTGACCCTTCCGTAAAAGCTGTTTATAAGGATGAGGTTGGTGATGCTCCCGGCATGATTTTGGAAACTGCCGACGAATATGGCGCAGACCTGATAATAATGGGTTCCAAAGGTATGTCAAAAATCAGGGAAACCTTAACAGTAAGCGTAGCAGATTATGTTGTGCGTAATTCTAAAGTTCCTGTTTTGATTGTTAAATAACACGTTTTAAATATAAAATAAAACTTCAGCGGTTATATAACTGCGGAAGTTTTATTTTGCAGAAAAACAGATAAGTAAAACTTATAATAGACAGCAAAAACAAAATTGTAAAAATAACAGCGTTATTTTATAATTAATTATTAACAAAAATACAGAATTACGCATGTTTATTAAGGAAACGGTGACAAAGATGCTGTTAAGACAAATTAAATATTTTATAACCGTTGTAAAGTTGGGCAGTTTTACCGAAGCTGCCGAAGAATGTTTTATTTCGCAGTCTGCTGTATCGCAGCAAATATCAGCCTTGGAAAGCGAACTGGGAGTGAAACTTCTGCGCCGGTATAAACGCAGATTTGAATTGACGGAAGCAGGCAGGTATATGTATAAACACGGATTGGAACTGCTTATACGGGCAGAAAAATTGCAGGAAGAGGTATGCCGTATTGGTTTTAACGAGACAGGCAATCATTTTACTATCGGCTATTTAAAAGGTTACAGCGGCGGCGAATTGCAGGAAACTATAAGCGCATTGAAAAAACTTAATCCGGAATTAACTATAAATATTATCAGCGGCAGCCATAAAGAACTTTATGAAGGTATGGTTGAAGATAAATTTGATATGGTTTTAAGTGATATATTTAATGATAACAGCACTGATTGCGGCTGTTTAAAACTCATAGAAAAACAATGTTATGTAGATATCTGCGCAGATAATCCTTTGAGCCGCAATAAATTTATAGAAACTGCTGATTTAAATAAAATCTCCTGCATAATTGTTGCTGACCGCGGACAACGTGATAATGAAAAAGATTTTTACTATAAATGGTTTGCTGATTTAGACAGTAAAGTTATTTTTGCAGGTGATACCGAAGAAGCAAAGTTGCTTGCAGCATCAGGACAAGGCTTCATGCCGGTGCGCGAAACAAAAGAGATAAATGCCAAAAGTAACGGCATTGTAAGAATACCGGTTTATAAAAACGGAAAACTGGAGAAAATGAGTTATTATCTAATCTGGCATAAAAACAGGAAAAAAGAAATTATAAATACTTTTGCCGGACTGCTGTTTGATAATTTTAATAATGAAAATTTAAAATAATAATGTAAAATCCCTGGCTTTTTATAGATGATAAAGCCGGGGATTTTTCTTTGAAATTGGGATTAGTTTTACTTATGATGTTATCTTATATTGAAATTGTATTCTTATATACTATTTTGTAAAATAAAA
>USHB01000234.1 GCA_900554395.1 uncultured Phascolarctobacterium sp. | reverse complement strand
GCAATATGCTACTACCGAAGGCCGTCCGACTCTGCGTGCTAAAATTGCCAAACGCATGAAAGATAAATATAATACTGATGTTGACCCCGATGATATCCTTATTACTACCGGCAGCCAGCAGTGCCTTGATTTTGCCGGCAAACTCTTCCTCAACCCCGGTGATGTTGTACTTTGCGAAAGCCCGTCTTATCTCGGCGCATTAAATGCATTCAACGCTTATGAACCTAAATTTGTAGAAGTTCCTACTGATAACGGCGGTCTTATTCCGGAAGAACTGGATAAAATTCTGGCAACTACCCCGAACTGCAAATTTATTTATGTAATTCCTGATTTCCAAAACCCGACCGGCCGTACCTGGAGCATGGAACGCCGTCAGAAATTTATGGAAGTTGTTAATAAATACGACCTGCCGGTATTGAAAGACAATCCGTACGGCGAATTGCGTTATGAAGGCGAAATTCTTCCTTCCCTCAAATCTATGGATACCAAAGGCCTGGTTATGTTCCTCGGTACTTTCTCCAAAATCTTCTGCCCTGGCCTGCGCTTAGGCTGGATTGCCGCAGAACATTCCGTTTTGGAAGAGGTTGTTAAAATTAAACAAAGTGCCGATTTGCATACCTCTAACTTTGACCAGGGCATTGCCGATGCATACATTGAGAACTATGACCTTGACAAACATGTTGAAGAAATCAAAAACCTGTACAGAAAACGCCGCGACCTCATTGTAAAAACAATGGAAGAAGAATTCCCCGAAGGCGTTGAATTTACCCGTCCGAACGGCGGCCTGTTCCTGTGGGTAACTTTGCCGGAAGGCGTAAGTGCCAACAAAGTATTCCATAAATGCATTGAAATGAAAGTTGCTGCCGTTATCGGCGATGCTTTCTATCCTAACGAAAAAACTGACCGCAGCATGCGCGTAAACTACTCCAACATGACCGAAGACAGAATTGTTGAAGGCGTTAAACGTATGGCAAAAGCTATTAAAGAATGTATGTAATGTATTAAAAACAAAAACCACGCAGTTTTAAACTGCGTGGTTTTTTGTATCTGCCTCAGAATAATGATACGGCACAGTATACGAGGAGCAGTGCCATAATGGTGTTAACGCTTTTGGTATGACGGTTGAACAATAAGCGGAAGGCAGAACCAAATGCTGACCATAAAAGCGTAAATACAAAGCCGATAAAAGCCAGCAACAGCGCAAATAGTATAAGTGTAAACGGCTCATCTGCGTAAAACGGCAAAATATATGCCTGCATCGACATAATGCAGTAAATATAAATTTTAGGGTTAATAAACTGCAATAGCATACCGGAATAAAATCCGCTGCGGCTGTGGTCTTCATTAATAATGCCGCTGCTGCGGAAGGTTCCCCATGCAAGATATAACATGTAAGCAGCGCCGGCAATCAGCATAGGCATTTTTATGGCAGGTATAAGTTCTGTAAGCGTGCTGCAAAAAAAGGTGCATATCAGCATAACTGCGGCAAAACCAAAAAGAATGCCTAAATTAAAAGGCAATGCGCCTTTAAAGCCAAGCCTTCCTCCGTTAGACATGGACATAATATTATTAGGCCCAGGCGTTACAGCCGTAACGATAGCGTAAGTTAAAAAAGCTGCCCAGTTGAACATAGTTTGACTCACTTCCCTTTCTATGATAATATAAAAGAAAAAAGTACAATATAATATATTTCTCGTATATTGTAATATCGTTTTAATATATTGTCAAGAGGTGTTTTGGATGGATGTTAATAATATCATTGCAGTAAATGTAAAAAAAATGCGCGAAAAAAGAAAACTTACGCTTGATGCTGCTGCTGAAATTACCGGCGTATCGCGCAGCATGCTGGCGCAGATTGAAAAGGGCGACGTAAATCCGACAATTTCCGTTTTGTGGAAGATTGCCGTTGGTTATAAAGTATCGTTTACATCTTTGCTTGAACCGCAGCAGCAAAGCAGTGTAGATTTCCTGCCTGCGGCAGAACCGTTGAACGAAGATGGCGGGCGTTATTTGAATTATCCTGTTTTTGCTTTTGATGAAGCCAAAGGTTTTGAATGTTACCGCATTGTTATTAAACCGCAGGGATGTTTGCAGGCACAGCCCCATTTGCAGGGTGCCGAAGAATATATTACGGTTTTTGAAGGTTCTGCTGCCATTACCGTTGGCGAAAAAACATATAATCTTAACAAGGGAGAGTCCATCCGCTTTATGGCGAATGTGCCGCATGCCTATGCTAATACCGGCAGCGGCGACGTGCAAATGAATATGCTTATTTACTATAATAAATAAGGTAATTGGAAATTGGCAGAATAAAATTATACCGGCTTGACTTTGAGCAGGCTTAAAG
>USHB01000233.1 GCA_900554395.1 uncultured Phascolarctobacterium sp. | reverse complement strand
GCTTAACGCCGGTAATGTACGGCAGGCGCTTAAAGGCTTAAAACCCTATGGCGCAGATGTAAGCGGTGGCGTGGAAACCGCAGACAGCAAAGATGAAGCGAAAATAAAAGCATTTATAAAACAGGTGAAAGGATGAAACCAATATGAGTAAAGGAAGATACGGCATACATGGCGGGCAATACATACCCGAAACACTGATGAACGCAGTGCTGGAACTGGAGCAGGCTTATGAATATTATAAAAAAGACCCGCAGTTCAACAAAGAATTGCAGGAACTTTTCCATAATTATGCCAACCGCCCTTCGCTTTTGTACTATGCAGAAAAAATGACCAAAGACCTTGGCGGCGCCAAAATATATTTAAAACGCGAAGATTTAAACCACACCGGTTCCCATAAAATAAACAACGTACTGGGACAGGTGCTGCTTGCCAAAAAAATGGGCAAAAAACGTGTGCTTGCCGAAACAGGCGCAGGACAGCACGGCGTGGCAACGGCAACCGCCGCCGCCTTGATGGACATGGAATGTACCGTTTACATGGGGCGCGAAGATACTGAACGCCAGGCGCTGAATGTGTTCCGTATGCAGCTTTTGGGAGCCAAAGTTGTAGCAGTGGACAGCGGCACCAAAACCCTTAAAGATGCTGTAAACGAAGCCATGCGCCAGTGGACTGCCCATGTAGACGATACCTATTATGTTCTGGGCAGCGTAATGGGGCCGCATCCCTATCCGCAAATGGTGCGCGATTTCCAAAGTGTTATCGGCAGGGAAGTAAAAGCGCAAATGCTTGAAAAAGAAGGCCGCCTGCCGGATATTTTAATGGCGTGCGTTGGCGGCGGCAGCAATGCCATGGGTCTGTTTTACGATTTTATCCCCGATAAACAGGTACAGCTTATCGGCGTAGAAGCGGCAGGACGCGGTGTAAACACAGCGCAGACAGCGGCAACCATTGCCCGTGGCAGCATCGGCATCTTCCACGGCATGAAATCCTACTTTTTACAGGATGAATATGGGCAGATAGCCCCCGTATACAGCATCTCGGCAGGGCTCGATTACCCCGGCATAGGGCCGGAACACGCCGAACTGTACGATACAGGGCGCGCGCAGTATGTATCTGCCACCGACGACGAAGCGGTAGCAGCGTTCAGCTACCTTTCCCGCACGGAAGGCATTATACCGGCAATAGAAAGTTCCCATGCCATAGCTTACACACTAAAACTTGCGCCCACACTGCCTAAAGATAAAATTATCGTAGTAAACGTTTCCGGACGCGGCGATAAAGACGTAGCAGCCATTGCAAGATACATGGGGGTAGATTTACATGAGTAAAATACAATCAGCATTTAAAAAACAGCGCAAATGCTTTATTCCGTTCATAACGGCAGGCGACCCTGACCTTGAAACGACGCATAAATTAATAATAACCATGGCAAACGCCGGGGCGGATATTATTGAACTCGGCATACCATTTTCCGACCCGGTTGCGGAAGGCGAAGTAATACAGGCGGCAAACATCCGCGCGCTGGCCGCAGGCACCACAACCGATAAAATTTTTGCCATGCTGGAGCAGGTACGGCGTGAAACAGATGTGCCGCTGGTATTTTTAACCTATGTAAACCCAATTTTCACTTACGGAACGGAAAAATTTCTGGCAGCGTGCAGGCGCACCGGCATAGATGGCATTATTGTACCCGATGTTCCTTACGAAGAAAAAGCGCCCCTGGCAAAATTATGCACTGAATATGGCGTAGATTTAATTCCGCTTGTTGCGCCGACATCTGCTGAACGCATTAAAATGATTGCCAAAGATGCGCAAGGCTATGTATATATAGTTTCTTCGCTTGGCGTAACCGGCGTGCGTAAAGATATAACCACGGATATAGCCGCGATTGTACAGGCAATACGCAGCGCAACAGATGTACCTGCCGCAGTTGGCTTTGGCATAGCAACGCCGCAGCAGGCGCGCCAAATGGCACAGCTTAGCGATGGGGCAATAGTTGGCAGCGCCGTTGTGCAGATAGTAGGGCAGCACGGCAAAGCCTGCCTTAAACCGGTAGAAGAATACATAAAACAAATGGCAGATGCCGTACATAAGTTATAAACAAAAACAGCACCGCATAAAAATGTGGTGCTGTTTTGTTTACGCAATATTATCTTTTAAATTTTTTAACGCCTGCTTATGGTGCTTGGAAACCATAGCAGGCGTTATTTTTAATTTAGCGGCAATTTCTTTGCCGCTGTAACCATCAAAGTATAACGCTTTGATGGTATTTCTTTGCTTTTCGGTAAGTTTCTTTAACGCAAGTTTCAATAAAATAGCCAGTTCCTCACGTTCAATTATGTTATCTGCAAGTGCAGGCACATCTT
>USHB01000232.1 GCA_900554395.1 uncultured Phascolarctobacterium sp. | reverse complement strand
TACGGTTTTAAGCAGTGCACTGAAAGCAAAATAATAAACAGGGCTGATAAGTACAATTACATCAGCTTCTATAAATTTCTGAATAGCTTCGTTTTCTATATCATCTTTATGTACACAAGGCCCGCTCATACCGCAGGCATCACATCCAAGGCACGGATGAATATTTCTGAACGCTGCATCAAAGCGGTAAATTTCGTGTCCTTTGCTCTCTGCTCCTTCAATAAATTTATCTGCCAGTAAATCGGTAGTACCATTTTTATGCGGGCTGCCTGTAAGAACTGCTATTTTCATACTATCCCTCTTTTACGTTAAACTTATATGCTCATGCCAAGGCGTTTTGCCATTTCCGGAAACTCTGTTGCTTCAATCATTCTGCGTGTACCGCTCCCATAAGCCAGAACAGTTCCCATATCCTGCCATTTCATAAATTGAACCAGTGAATCATAATGGTCTTTCAGCGCGTCAAAAGTCCAGCCGGCACTGTTCCATGCCGTTGCCATCAAAATGCTTTTTTTGCCGTCAAAACGCCGTAATCTGCCATGCATACGGTCAATAACAGTCTTTAACTGAGCTGACATATCATAATAGTATAACGGCGTTACAAGAACAATTAAATCTGCGGCTAAAAGCTGCGGCATTAATTCTTTTTCTATATCGTCTTTAAAAATGCAAGGACCGTCCATTTCGCAGGCATTGCAACCTATACAAGGTTTGATATTTTTAAATGCCGCATTAAAACGGAAAATTTCATGTCCTTTGCTTTCGGCTCCTTCTATAAATTTATCTGCAAGCAATGCAGATGTGCCTGCTTTATGAGGACTGCCCGTAATAACTACGATTTTCATTTTTTCATTTCCCTTCTGATTTTCTGCGTCAGCTACGTTGACAGAGCTGCCTTTTTCAAGCATATTCAACCCGCAACCACTTAAAAACAGTGTAACCAAACCAGAGCAGCTTACTTTTAAAAATTCTCTGCGGTTCATAGCCTGCCTCCTGTAAAAATTATCTGTAATTAAATTATATTGTTCCCAACCGCAGCAGTCCAATGCTTATTTGTTGTATTGCACCATGCCTTTAAGTAATAAAAAATCCCACGGTTTGCGCCGCAGGATTTTTTGTATTCTTAAATTATTTTAAATTTTGCAATGCTGTTTTAAAACACTTTTTGTACCAAAAACATATAGGCAAATGTGCCGCCGGCAATGCTGATAAGCATGCTGCGCCGCCAAAAATGCAGCACTAATGTAAATGCTACGCAAATAAATTCCGGCAGACCATGCCATGCATTAAACGGTGTATCTTTTAAACTGTAAACAACAAGCATGCCCGTAACGGCAAAAGGCAAAACCTTGCCAAGATAATTTATAAAAGGAGGTATAGTGCGCCCACCGCCGAAAATTATAAACGGCAGGCTGCGTGTAAGTACTGTTGCCGCTACAATAGCCGCAATCATTACAATGCTTTGCCAAACTGTCATGGTCATGCGCTCATCCTCCTTCTAATTACAGCAAAAATAGTCAGTATCAGCAGCATGGAAGGAATCATAAAATTATCAGCGCCAAATACAAATAAGCAAACTGCCGAAGCTGCAAGCCCGCTTAATGCCGCACCGTGGGCATCGGCGTTAAGCCACTGCTCTGCAAATATTACAATAAACAACGCAGGCAGCACAAATTCAATTCCTTCAGTCGGAAAATCAAGCGCGCTGCCGATAACTGCCCCCAAAGTTGCGCCTGCCACCCAGTAAAAATGGTTCAATAATGTTACAAAAAACATAAACCAGCCGTGGTCAATTCCATCCGGCACTTTGGTCATGCTGTTAATGGCAAAACTTTCATCACACATGCCAAAAATAAGATACAGCTTTTTCCAGCCTGTATTTCCATATGGTTTCAGCATGGAAATAGCGTAAAATAAATGCCTTGCATTGAGCATAAACGCCGCTAAAAACGCAGCAAGCGGCTCAAATGCCCCTAAAAGCATATTAACTGCTACAAATTCTACTGAACCGGCAAAAATCAAAAGGCTCATAAAAAACGGATATAATGGCGAAAAGCCCTTACTGACCATTAAAAATCCGTAAGATGCGCCTAAAAATATGAAACTGGCGCCTATGGGCACCGTATATGGCAACGCCGCCTTAAACGCCTTTAATTTAACCTGTTCCAACAATAATCACCCGCAATAATGCTTGTTTAAATTACTATAAAATACTGATATAATATTTTTAGAAAGATATAATATACAAATATTTATTTAATATTTTAATACCCATATAGCTCTGTGTCAAGTATAGAAAACGAGTGTTCATTTTATTTTACGCACGTTTCATACTTAGCACAGCCTGCTTTTAAAGGAGGAATTAATTATGACTACACCAAAACCTGGTACCG
>USHB01000231.1 GCA_900554395.1 uncultured Phascolarctobacterium sp. | reverse complement strand
GCAGCGATAGAAGTGTTTTTGCCGCTGTTTTGTATAAATTAAAACGCATTCTACCATCTCCGTTAAATCTACGAATTACATTATATTATTATAAATTTATTTGAAAGTTTTTGCAAAAATTTATTTGCTAAATGTTTGACAAGTTTGGTGCCGGTGCTTATAATAGAAACGTAAATCAATATTACATCAGTAATGCGAAGGAAAAGGCTTTTGCGCAGTCCTTACAGAAAAAGCTGCCGCGGCTGAGAGCAGCTTGGTACGGTAAATGCCCAGACCACCTTCAAACTATGCTCCGAACTGATAGTAGGCGGCATCGTATACCGGCGTTAACGGTAACCGAGTGGGCTGCAAAATGTAGCCAATTAGGGTGGAACCGCGGATAACTCCGTCCCTTGTACAGGGATGGAGTTTTTATTTTATTCAGGAGGTAAAATTATGGTAAAAGTTACTTTAAAAGACGGCAGCGTAAGGGAATATGAAGATAATGTAACCCTGCTTGAAGTTGCCAAAAGTTTATCGCAAAAATTGGGCAAGCAGGCTTTGCTTGCTGTTGTAGACGGACAGAACAAAGATTTGTCCGATAAGCTGACTCATGATGCCAATGTAGAATTTGTAGTTCCGGAAAGCGAAGAAGGCCTGCATGCAATCCGCCATACGGCTGCTCACGTTATGGCTCAGGCAATTCAGCACCTGTTCCCGGATGTTAAATTTGCTATCGGTCCTGCCATTGCCAACGGTTTTTATTACGACCTCGACAGCGAGCATGTATTCACTCCGGAAGATTTGGCTGCCATCGAAAAAGAAATGGCTAAAATCATTAAAGCCAATATTCCTTTGGTAAGGGCAGAAATCCCCCGCGCCGAAGCGCTGAAAATGTTTGAAGAGAAAAACGAAAAATACAAAGTAGAACTTATCAATGATTTGCCGGAAGATGCAGTTATCAGCACTTATACTCAGGGCGATTTCACTGATTTGTGCGCAGGCCCTCACTGCCCGTCTACCGGCAGGGTAAAAGCATTTAAGCTGCAAAGCATTGCCGGTGCTTACTGGCGCGGCGATGAGCATAATAAAATGCTCCAGCGTATTTATGGTACTGCTTTCCCCAGCAAAGAAGAACTTGATGCTTACCTGCACATGCTGGAAGAAGCTGCTAAGCGCGACCACCGCAAACTTGGCAAAGAACTTGATCTGTTCAGCATTCAGGATGAAGGCCCTGGCTTCCCGTTCTTCCATCCTAACGGCATGATTATTAAAAATACACTTATTGATTACTGGCGTGAAGTACATCGCCGCTATGGTTATTATGAAATCCAGACCCCGATGATTCTTTCCCGTACTTTGTGGGAACGCAGCGGGCACTGGGACCATTACCGCGATAATATGTACTTTACCAAAATTGATGAAGCGGATTTCGCCATTAAACCGATGAACTGCCCGGGCGGCATGCTTTATTACCGCACTCATCCGCACAGCTACCGCGAACTGCCGCTGCGTGTTGGTGAACTTGGCCTTGTACACCGCCATGAACTCAGCGGCGCGCTGCACGGTTTGTTCCGTGTACGCTGCTTCACGCAGGATGATGCGCATATCTTCATGACACAGGACCAGATTAAAGAAGTAATTCAGGAAACTATCCACCTGTTTGACGAAGTATATGCAACCTTCGGTTTAAAATACCATGCAGAACTTTCGACCCGTCCTGATGATAGCATGGGCGACGATGAAACTTGGGAAAAAGCAACCAACGGCCTTAAATCCGCAATGGATGATTTTGGTCTGCCGTATACCATTAATGAAGGCGACGGCGCATTCTACGGCCCGAAAATTGACTTCCATCTGACGGACTCTATCGGACGTACCTGGCAGTGCGGCACTATTCAGCTTGATATGCTGCTGCCGGAAAAATTTGATTTGACCTATACCGGCGAAGACGGATTAAAACACCGTCCGGTAATGATTCACCGCGTTGTTTATGGTTCCATTGAACGCTTTATCGGTATTTTGATTGAAAACTATGCCGGTGCATTCCCTGCATGGCTTGCTCCGTGCCAGGTTCGCATTCTGCCGATTACCGACAAACAGCGTGATTATGCACAAAAACTGTATGATAAGATGTTTGCGCTTGGGCTGCGCGTACATTTGGATGACCGCAATGAAAAAATCGGCTATAAAATCCGCGAAGCACAGATGCAGAAAATTCCGTACATGCTGGTTGTTGGCGAGAAAGAAGTTGAAGAAGGCACCGTTGCTGTACGCCGCCGCGGCGAAGGCGATATCGGCGCAATGAAACAGGATGAATTCATTGCTATGCTGCAAAAAGAAATTGCAGAGAAAAAATAAATAGTAAAAATAACTCCTGATGTTCATTATACAATTTTTCCCGAAGTTCTTGGTAAGCTTTTTT
>USHB01000230.1 GCA_900554395.1 uncultured Phascolarctobacterium sp. | reverse complement strand
TATGGAAAGAGCCACTGCTGCCCTCCTAATTGCCCTACATGGAAAGAAACACAGGAAATGATAGATTGTTACAGTTACGGGTTGTTGTTCCGCTGCCATGAGATGAGCATTGTTACTCCGCTTGCCGTAAAGGTGGCGAGAGAAATGTTTATTGATGATTATTATAAAGTTATTGCTTTTGGCAGCGGCCCTTGCAAGCAATGCGCAAAATGTAATCCCGAACGCTGTAATTTTCCCGGGAAAACGGTTCCTGCCATGGAAGCCTGCGGCATAGATGTTTTTGCTACCGTCCGTGCCAATAGGCTTGAAATTCATACACTGCGAGATGAAAATGAAGTGCAGAACCATTTTGGCTTGCTGCTTGTTGAATAAAAATTTTTATTTTGCCGGTTACAGATTAAAAGAAGTTGTGATTTTTATTACTGAAAATCATAATAAAAAACGGCTTGGTATTTTTAATGACAATTCAACAAAAATTGATTTGTTGAATAATGAACACTCCGTTAGAGCATAATGCACTTGCGGAGTGTTTTTTATTTTATAAAAAGCAGAAGCCAAAAATTCACAAGTAGTTTACAAAATAAAAACTAATTTATGGGAAGAATAGCATCCAAAGACGAATATGAAGGCTTTGGAAAGGGGGACAGTTGGTGCAGCAATACAAATGGAAGGCTGTAAATGATTCCGGACAATGCTTCAGCGGCATCTATACTGCCGCCAGTAAAAGCGAAGCCGCGGCTTTTGTGCGCAGTAATTACGGCTACTTAACTTTTTTGCAGCGTACAGAAAGCTGGTTTAATGTCAAAATTTTTTTGAGACATACGCAGGAGCAGCTTTCTGATGAAGAAAAGGCAGTGTTTTTCGGTCAGCTTGCACTGATGCTTAACAGTGGGCTGCCGGTATTGAAAGCATTGCAGGTTTTGGAAGAACGGCTGCCGCCAAAAACCGCACGTTTATGTATGGCAATGCAGCGCGGACTGGAAAACGGCGAGAGCCTTGCCAGCTGCGTAAAAAATAGCTGGACTGCGTGGGGCAGTCTGGCCGAGGCGGTAATATCGGCAGGAGAAGCAGGCGGCATTTTATGTGAAATGCTGGAAGAACTTGCGCAATATTATCACATGCAGGCCCAAATGAAACGGTACATAAAAAATATATCTTTGTATCCGCTCTTTCTTTTAACTGTTTCTTTGGTGGTAGCGCTGATGTTTATTGTAAAAGTTCTGCCGCTGTTTGCCGGTTTATATGCTTCCATGAATGCTGAAGTGCCGCCTTATTTAAATTTATTGTTTGCTTTACAGGCGGTTATTGCGGAAAATTTTTTGGCGTTTTTGTGTATGGGTTTTGCCGCTTTATTATTTGCTTGGCAGCAGCGCAGAAAAATTGTAAAGGCATTGTTTGGCATACCGTTTTTAAAAGCGCAGAAGCAAATGTATCTGGAAATACGTTTTGACAAAGTTTTAGCGCTATTGCTGCACGGAGGCATAGCTTTGCCGCAGGCTGCGCAGATTGCAGGCAATGCGTTGGGGGAGGCAGGCCTGCTGCGGCAGGCGGAAAATTTTGCCGATGATGTGCTGCGGGGTGCTGCTCCTGCGGAAGCCGCAATGAATGCCAAAGGTTTGTTCAGCGGTTTAAGCGTGGAATTTATCGGCGTAGGCGCGGAAACAGGGAGATTGCCGGAGATGCTGGCGCGTGCTTCTGAACTTTTGCAAATGCGTTTTGATGATACGTTGAAAAAGCTGAAAGTTATATTGGAGCCATTGCTGCTTTTGCTTGTGGCAGGCTTGGTATCAGCAATTATTATTGGTGTGGCTGCACCTATGTTTTCCCTGTCAGGCAGTTTGCCTGATTATTGATTGGGAGGTTGTAATTTGTTTAAAAAGTTAAAAAGCAATGCCGGTTTTACTTTGCTTGAAGTATTGGCAGTAGTAGCGCTACTTGGAATTTTGGGCGCTATGCTGCTGCCTTCGCTGGACAGTGCGGCAGACCGTGCAAAAAATGCCAAGCTGAAAAGCGATTTGGCAACAATTGATAATGCCATAGTATTGTACAAAATGGATAACGGAACTTACCCGGCCGATTTAAAAGCACTGAAGGATGAGTACATTGCTTCCGGCAAGGATTTTACAGATGCGCTTGGGGATGAATTAAGTTATACGTCTGCCGGTGTAACTTATACGCTTACCGGTAAAAATTCCGCTGGTGAAGTGATAACTTCTGATGGCAGCAGTGCATCTGAAAAGTAAAGGCTTTGGACTTATTGAAGTTTTGGCGGCGGCAGGGCTGGTTATGCTTGCTGCTGTTTTTTTAGCGCCGGTATGCGGCAAACTGTCCGCTTATCTGTACAGAATGCAGGCTCAGCAGGCGGCGCGGCAAATGGCAGGAGATATTGTTGCCTTGCAGCAGTATTG
>USHB01000229.1 GCA_900554395.1 uncultured Phascolarctobacterium sp. | reverse complement strand
TAAAGAATTAGTTGCAGAAATTGCGGCTAAGGAGGAACAAAAGTGAAAGTAATACTTTCGGGCGGCGGTACCGGCGGGCACATTTACCCGGCGCTTACCATTGCCGACCAGATAAAAAAACTGCGTCCCGATGCTGAAATTGTGTTTGTCGGTACGCAGCAGGGTTTGGAAAAAAATATTATTCCGCGTTACGGTTACCCATTGCGCTATATTGAAATTGCAGGTTTTAAGCGCAGTTTAAGCCTTGATACGCTGCGCAGCTTTGCCAAACTGTTTACAGGGCTTGCAGGAGCCAACAGGCTTATAGGCGAAATTAAACCTGATTTGGTTATAGGCACGGGAGGCTATGTGTGCGGGCCGATAGTTTTGCTGGCAGCATTGCGCGGCATACCGGCAGCAATACAGGAACAAAATGCTATGCCGGGCGTAACCAATAAAATACTGGCAAGGTTTGTAAAAAAAGTGTTTTTGGGTTACCATGAGGCGGAAAAATATTTTACCGGCAAATCTAAGAAGGTTTATACCGGCAATCCTATCCGTGTAGAAATTCTCTCAAATAAGCGCAGTGAAGCCGTTAAATTTTTCGGGCTGGATGCAGAAAAGAAAACTATTCTGGTATCCGGCGGCAGCCGCGGCGCCCAAAGCATTAACAGGGCTATGCTTTATGTTGAAGAAGCATTGAGCGGCAGGCATGATGTGCAGATTCTGCATGCTACCGGCGAAGCAAATTATGATGCTTATATGGAAGAGCTAAGCAAAAAAGGAACTCTTGACGATAATATAATTGTTAAGCCTTATCTGCATGATATGCCTATGGCACTGGCTGCGGCCGATTTGGCTGTGTTCCGCGCAGGGGCGATTGGCTTGGCGGAACTTACGGCAAAGGGAATACCTTCTGTTTTAATTCCGTATCCTTATGCAACGGCTAACCATCAGGAGTTTAATGCCCGTGCCGTAGAAGCGGCAGGTGCTGCCAAAGTTATTTTGGATAAAGAACTGACAGGGGAAAAACTGTTGGAAGAAATAGAGCATTTGCTGATACGCAGCGAAGAATTGCAGCAGATGAAAAAAGCTGCCAAAAGCCTTGGCCGGCCAGGTGCCGCCAAAGAAATTGCTCAGCAGGCTTTGCAGCTTGTAAAAAACTGACGGAGGAGGATTTTAATGCTTTCGGGAATACACAATATACATTTTATTGGTATCGGCGGCGCCGGAATGAGCGCATTGGCGCATGTACTGTGTGAGCGCGGTTTTCACGTTACCGGTTCGGATAAAAATGCAGGCGGCGTTTGTGAAAAGCTGAAGGCTTTGGGGGCAGTTGTTTATCAGGGGCATGAAGCGCAGCATGTGCAGGGCGCAGATGCTGTGGTTATTTCTTCTGCCATTCATCCTGATAATTGTGAGCTTGTAGCTGCTAAAGAACATGGCATACACGTTATGCACCGTTCTGATGTGCTGGCAGAACTGATAAACCATGCAGATGGAGTTGCAGTTGCAGGTGCGCACGGCAAAACCACTACCAGCGCCATGTTAAGCTGTATTGCTGCCCAAAGCGGCATTGACCCTACTATTGTCATTGGCGGCGAAGTAACAAGTTTGGGCGGCAACGCACGCAGCGGCAATGGCCGTTATGTTATTGCCGAAGCCGATGAAAGCGATGGTTCGTTTTTAAAATTTTATCCGTTGTATGCGCTTGTTACCAATATTGAAAATGACCATATGGACCATTACGGCAGCGAAGAAAATATTTATGCGGCCTTTAAGCAGTTTGTCGGCAGCATAAGAAAAGGCGGCGCGGCAGTGCTGTGCATGGATAATGCCAAGCTCCGCCGTCTAGCACAGGAAACGCAGACCCGTGTTATAAGCTACGGTATTGATAACGAAGAAGCCGATTATGTTGCCAGAGATGTTGTGTACCATACCGGAGGAACGGATTACAAAGTATATAAAAATGGCAGCCTCTTTGCCGAAGTTCAGCTTATAGTTCCGGGCAGGCATAATGTGCTTAATTCTTTGGGCGCTTTGGCGTGCGCAGTTGAAATGGGCATAAATTTAGACTGCATTTTAGCTGCGCTGAAAGAATTTACCGGCGCGCACCGGCGTTTTGAAACCAAAGGCAGGGTTAATGGCGTATGGGTTGTTGATGATTATGCGCATCATCCGACCGAAATAGGCGTTACTTTAAAAGCGGCGCAGCAAACCGGTCCGCAGCGCTTAATCTGCGTTTTCCAGCCACACCGTTATACGCGCACACAGCTTTTGTTTGATGAATTCTGCGCCTGCTTTAAAGGGTGCGATAAACTTATAGTAACCGATATTTACGCAGCAAGCGAAGACCCGATTGAAGGAATTAACAGCGCCAAACTTGCCGAAGGCATTAAAAAGGTAAGCGGTATTGATGTTGAATATGTGCCGGAGCT
>USHB01000228.1 GCA_900554395.1 uncultured Phascolarctobacterium sp. | reverse complement strand
AGCCGGGGTGTTTTATACAAAATATAGAGTGAAATAGTATACGCTGTTTAAAGTATACACATTAAATAGTATTGCATATATAACGGCATTTTGATATAGTTATAGTTGTACATTTAAATTGAAAGATAAGGAGAGAATGTACCATGAGCTTTGTGGAGAGAACTTGCAGCTGCTGCGGCGGCGAAAATCCGGAAAAGACCCGCATTGACGCTATCCTTGGCAAATATGCAGGCGTTAAGGGTGCGCTGATTCCGATTTTGCAGGAAGTACAGTCCCTTTATAATTATCTGCCTAAAGATGCGCTGGAATATGTTGCCGAACAAACTGGCACGCCAATCTCGCAAATTTATGGCGTTGTAACTTTTTATTCGCAGTTCCATCTTAATCCGCGCGGCCGTAATATCATTCGCGTATGCCAGGGCACTGCCTGCCATGTACGCGGAGGCAAAGCTATTTTACAGGCTTTGGAAAAAGAACTGGACATTAAAGCCGGGCATACAACTGATGACCTGCGCTTTACGCTGGAAACTGTTGCCTGCATTGGTGCATGCGGCTTGGCGCCTGTTATGCAGGTTAACGAAGATACGCACGGACGCCTTACTCCGGATAAATTAAAGGCTATTTTGGCAAAATACCAGTAATTATGAGAGAACTTTCGCTGCATATACTGGACTTGGCGCAAAACTCTATTGAGGCAGGCGCACGCCATTTAAAAATAGATATTAATGAAAACGAAAACAGCTATTTTACCTTTGCCATCGCAGATGATGGGCGCGGCATGACGGAAGAAATGGTAAAAAAGGTTCGTGACCCGTTTGTTACAACCCGCCTTACCCGCAAAGTCGGCATGGGCATACCGTTTATGGATATGGTAACGGCGCAGTGCGGCGGCTATTTTGATATAAAATCAAAACCGGGCGAGGGAACGGTGGTTAAGGCTGCTTTCAAAGCAGATAATATAGACCGTCCGCCGCTTGGCGATATAGCTGGCAGCATTGCCGTGCTTCTGGCCGGCGCGCCGCAAATAGAACTTGTTTTTACTTATAATGCCGCAGGCGGCAGTTTTGTTTTTGATACGCAGGAAGTGCGTGCCGTGCTGGGCAATGAAACTGATTTTGCCCATCCGGAAATTTACCGCTGGACGGAGGACTATCTGAGGCAGCAGCTTAACGCGCTGCGTGCCGGTCAGGAGGATTGAAATGAAAACACTGGAAGACCTTAGGGCTTTGCGTGAAAAGCTTAAAAATGATATTAAAGTGCGCCAGAGCAGCAGCACAAAAATTATTGTCGGTATGGGCACCTGCGGTATTGCAGCCGGTGCGCGCGAGGTAATGAAAGCCGTGCTTGACGAACTTGCAGTGCGCCATTTGAATGATGTGCAGGTACAGCAAACCGGCTGTATCGGCATGTGCGAAAAAGAAGTGCTGGTAGATGTTGTGCGTCCCGGAGAGCCGCGCATTACTTACGGCAAGGTAAACCCTGCCGATGTGAAGAAAATCATTGCCGAACATGTTGTTAACGGCAGGGTAGTAGAGGAGCTTGTCGTAGGCAAGATAGAACAGGAATAAAATCGGGGAGGGTTTTTTATGCAGCATATAAGAGCACATGTCCTCGTCTGCGGCGGCACCGGTTGTAAATCTGCCGGCAGCAAGGAAGTACAGCTTGAATTTGCCAGACAGCTTGAGCAAAAAGGGCTCAGCGACGAGGTTGTAATTGTTGAAACCGGCTGCCACGGCTTTTGCGAGCATGGCCCGCTGGTAATTATTTACCCGGAAGGTACTTTTTATTGCCGCGTAAAACCGGAAGATGTCGGCGAAATTGTGGACAGCCATCTGTTTAAAGGACGTATCGTAGAGCGCCTGCTGTACCATGAACCGCTGACGCATGAACAGATTCCGGCTTATTCGGAAATTAATTTTTATAAAAAGCAAAAACGCCTGGTTTTAGAGCACTGCGGTGCAATAAACCCGGAACAGATAGAAGAATATATCGCAGTTGGCGGGTATGAAGCGCTTGCCAAATCCATTACTACCATGACGCCGCAGGAAGTTATTGATGAAGTGAAAAAATCAGGCTTGCGCGGACGCGGCGGCGGCGGTTTCCCGACAGGCATGAAATGGCAGTTTGCCGCTAATTCCGTCAACGATAAAAAATATGTTATCTGCAACGCCGATGAGGGAGACCCCGGTGCGTTTATGGACCGGAGCGTTCTTGAAGGCGACCCGCATAAAGTGCTTGAAGGCATGGCTATCTGCGGCTATGCAATCGGCGCAGATGAAGGCTATATTTATGTGCGCGCCGAATACCCGCTGGCAATTAAACGCCTGCGCATTGCCATTGAGCAGGCCGAGCAGATGGGGCTTTTGGGAGATAACATTTTCGGAACCAAATTCTCTTTTAAAATCCACATTAAAGAAG
>USHB01000227.1 GCA_900554395.1 uncultured Phascolarctobacterium sp. | reverse complement strand
TACATTATATTTTTGGCAAAGCTCTTTTATTTCATTAAGCTTTGCCGGCGTACCATAAAGGTTAGCTACAATAACTGCTTTAGCGTTATATTTTTTTAAGCCAATCTCTAAAGCTTCCGGGTCCATATTCCATGTTTCTTTTTCACTGTCGATGAATACCTGTATGCCGCCTTCGTAGCTCACAGGGTTTACTGTTGCAGCAAAAGTTAAATCACTGCATAAAACTATGTCACCACGTTTTACTCCTGCAAGCTTTACCGCCATATGCAATGCTGCCGTACCGGAATTCAGTGCGGTTGTACTATTTATACCTACATATTCAGATATACTTTTTTCAAATTCATCTACGTTTTTTCCTAACGGAGCCACCCAGTTAGTATCAAAAGCTTCTTTTACATACTGCTGTTCTTCGCCGTGCATAGTAGGTGAAGATAAATAAATCCTTGCGTTCGCCATTTTTATTCCCCTTTTTACTAAAATTTATATATTTTCTCTGTTTGGTGTATAAGTGGGCACTATCTTTTGCAGAGCGATCACTACTTTATCACCGTCTGTTATCTCTTCAATTTCAGCTATTTGCTTATCTAATTCTGCTTTGTCTATCTTTTTTATCCTTGCAGTGAAGATTTTCTGATGCGTTGTTTTTTCCGTACCGTCTTCGGCGCTTAACAGTTCTTCAAACAGTTTTTCACCAGGACGCAATCCTGTTATTTTTATTTCTATGTCTTTATCCGGTATTAAACCTGATAAGGTTATTAGGTCTTTGGCAAGGTCATAAATCCTTACAGGCTCTCCCATATCAAGCACAAATACTTCGCCGCCTTTAGCCATTGCCCCGGCCTGTAATACAAGCTGGCTGGCTTCTGGTATCGTCATAAAGTAACGTTTCATATCAGGATGTGTTACTGTTACTGGCCCGCCTTTGGCTATTTGTTTTTTAAACAGCGGTATTACACTGCCCCTGCTGCCGAGCACATTGCCAAAACGTACTGCCACAAAACGTGTATTGCTATTTTCGTTCATACTTTGCACATACATTTCTGCAACACGTTTGGTACAGCCCATTACACTGGTTGGATTCACGGCTTTATCGGTCGAAATCATTACAAAAGTTTCTACATTATGTAATGCTGCTTCATCAGCCACTACCTTAGTGCCTAAAATGTTATTTCGCACTGCTTCAGCAGGCTGATATTCCATTAATGGTACATGTTTATGTGCAGCTGCGTGAAAGACTACTTGCGGTTTAAAATAATCCATTATTGCTTTTATGCGTTCTTTATCACGTACATCGGCAATTATTGGTACTGTTTTAATCTGCGGGTATTCTATTTTCATTTCCTGCGTTATTTCATAAATACTGTTTTCGCCTTTTCCTAAAAGCAACAGTTTAGCAGGCTGCATTTTGGCAACCTGACGTACTATTTCACTGCCTATGCTGCCGCCAGCACCAGTTATAAGCACTATTTTTCCACTTAAGTATTCTTTTACAGCTGTGGTGTCAAGCTTTACAGGGTCTCTGCCTAATAAATCTTCTACATCCACCGGGCGCAACTGGTTAATATTTACATTTACTATGCCTTCAATAATTTCATAAAGACCCGGTAAAATTGTTAATTTACAATCAGTTTTTTTACATATGTTAATAATTTCTCTTAATTTTTTACCTCTTACAGATGGCATTGATATTATTATTTCATCTATCTGTTCAACGCCTACTATTTGGGTTATATCGTTACGATTTCCTAAAATTTTTACACCAAGTAAAATTTTACCTATTTTATTTTTATCATCATCAATAAAACCAACTACCTGGCGGTTTGCTATATGATAACGTTCTATTTCCCGTAATAACATGGCTCCGGCATCACCTGCACCGATAATGAGTACTTTATTCTTTTTGCGCTGTTGTTCTTTGTATTTTGGCTTGTTCATTACATAGCTGTACATACGCAATGCTAATCTGCTTCCACCAATAAAAAGCACTAACAATACGCCTGTCATAATGTATAAAAGCCGCGGCAATACAGCGCCAATAACTACAGAAGACAGATACCAAACTGTACTGCCTAATGCGCTGGCTATAACAATTGCAATTAGTTCAACGCTTCCTGCATAACGCCAAATTCTACCGTAAAGTTTTAAAATATAAAAACATATAAGGTAAAGAAGTATAGTTAACGGCAGATAGGCAACCAAGATATTAAGATAATTAGCAGGTATTGCTCCGCTATCAAAACGCAAATAAATACTTATAAAGGCTGCTACTATGATGCTGATAACATCCAACGCACCTAAAAACATTGGCAACAAATATTTTCTCAATTTTATCCCCTGATTTATTTTAATTTTATTTATAACTTTATTTTACAATTAATTATTAGTAATTATATCACTTTTAAAATAAAATTTCTACCATCTGTTTC
>USHB01000226.1 GCA_900554395.1 uncultured Phascolarctobacterium sp. | reverse complement strand
CAGTACAGGCATTTTTGCCTACAAAAAGGTATGTGTACATACACGCCCTGTATTTGCCTGTATGCTTGTAAATTTTTATTTGTTTCCATATTTTTACCTTCTGTTTATAATCTGCATTAAATAATTTTGCCTTATTTCTTATCTAAATCAATCTGCCTTTAAGGCTGCTGTTTGCGTGTTTATTTTAACAAAAAAGATTTTTTTCAGCAAGGCAGCATATTACAGACAATATATAAAAGCCAAAGGTCAGCAAACCTTTGGCTTTTTACTAAAACATATCAAATTTTACCGGCCGTGCGTTTTAAGTTCTGCACGTTCTGCTTCATAGGCAGCTTTTTGTTCAAAGTATAATTCCGGTGTCCAGCCTTTTTCAAACATTTTTACAAGCAGTTTACCGGTGTTGGCAGCATCGTCATAAGCGGTATGCCACAGCCCTGCCGTGTCAACCTCCTGTTCTTCGGTTGCACGTTTTAAACCGGTTGTCAGTTCATCGCCCTTCCACAGCTTATAGGCTTCCGCCAAATCAAGGTAATCTTCAAACTGCACCGGGTTTGTAATTTTATGGCGTTCACAGCCGGTGTTTAAAACCTTGTAATCTTCCGTACCCCACGCCACAAAATAGGTGCTGCCGGCTTCATAAATTTCTGCAAGTTTTGCCACCATCTCCGGATATTCAATGCCATTTTTCATATCCTTTTCCGTAATCATGCAAAAATCCATGCTGTCTTTTGCCTGCTTGGGGTAAAAATGCGGCTTAACAAAATTTTGTATTTTAGCAGTCTGTTTCATTTCTTCGCCTTGCAGCAAAACAGCGCCAATTTCAATAATTTCAGAAAAAAATCCGCGTGGGCGCCCTACCGGCTTGGTATATGTTGTAAATTCAAAATCAACTACCAGAAAATTTTTCATTACCTGACCTCTTTTCAATCAACCATCAATGCCTGTGCAAAAGTGCGCGTTCCACGCTCCAGTAAACGGCATCCTGTCCAATCATTTTATACACGCCGCCGCGTTTTAGCATTTCCATCGCCTCATCCTGCAAGCTGCACAAATAAATCTTTTTGCCTGCATCCTTCATCTCCTGCACAATTTTGGCAAATTCCTGCACGCCGCTGATGTCTATATCCGGCACACCGCGCATAGAAAAATACACATAGCCGTAACGCTTGGCCTTTTTGGGAATTTCTTCCAAACGCTCTGTATTGGCAAACACAATCGGTCCGTTAATATAGCATACCAGACCGTTTTCAGGCAAATCTTCAACTTCCTCGTGCAAACGGTTGGGGTCAAGTTCATCGTATGTAATGCGCAGGTGCGAAAACCTTACAGCCTGCAAAACAAGCCCGATAACCACGCCAATCATAATTGCCGTTGTGAGGTCAAAAATAATCGTGGTCAGCATGGTTACGGTAAATTTAAGCATCGCGCCTTTAAACTTGCCTTTTAAAATAAAATTAATCGTCACCCATTCGTTCATGCGCCACGATACAACCATTAAAACGCCTGCCAAAGCTGCCAGCGGAATCTGCGACATAACAGGAGCCAGCACAAACATTGCCAGTAAAATGCCAAGCGCATGAAAAATACCGGTCATGCGTGTAACCGCACCCGATTTTACTGCCACGCTGGTGCGTGCAATAGCCGCCGTTGCCGGAATACCGCCAAAGAACGGCACTACAATATTGCCTATTCCCTGCGCAACAAGCTCACGGTTGCTATCAAGGCGCGCGCCAGTCATGCGCGAAGCGGTAGCGCCGCACAAAAGGCTTTCAATCATCGCTAAAACCGCAATACTCACGGCAGGCGCCAAAAGCCCGGTAACGGTGCGGAAATCAAAAAGTGAAGCTAATTCAAGTCTGTCGCTTAAAATTAAAGTTGCCGGAATTTCACCAACCACAGCAACATTAAGGTTCAGCGCAATATTAGCAGCCGTTGCTGCAATAATGGCAAACAGCGAAGAAGGAATATACTTGCTGTACCGCATCGGAAACAACAGCATCATCAGCATTACAAATACGCCAATCCCAACCGCTGTTAAATTCGGCTCAAACCCCAGTTCAAAATAACTTAAAAACTTTTCGGTAACGCTGCTGCCAACGGATTTAACGCCGAAAAAATTATCAATCTGCCCCATGGCGATAATAACGGCAATACCAGAGGTAAACCCGCTGATAACAGGCATTGGAATGAAAGAAATAAGTTTGCCCAAATGGAGAACACCGGCAATAACAAGGATTATACCCGCCATAACCGTCGCAACAAACACGCCCTGCAAATCGTACTGCGCAATAATGGACATAAGTATCGCCGCCATGGCGCCCGTTGGGCCGGATATTTGAAAATACGCACCGCCCAAAGCGCTGATGATAACGCCGGCAATAATGGCCGTTACAAGACCGGAAGCCGCCGTTGCACCGCTGCCCACGCCAAAAGCCAGCGCCAGCG
>USHB01000225.1 GCA_900554395.1 uncultured Phascolarctobacterium sp. | reverse complement strand
GTGGGAAAAAAGGCCTGTTTTCTTATGAGAGGTATGAAGGTTTACCTCTGACTATTAAGCCGCTTTAGCTTCGAACGATGAGCTAAAGCGGCTTAATAGTTAAATGAAGATTGTAGGTTGTTTATGCGTCGATATTGGCGTAAGTGGCGTTCTGTTCGATAAACTCACGGCGCGGTCCGACATCTTCGCCCATCAGCATGGAGAACACGTAATCGGCTCCGGCTGCGTCTTCGATGGTGACCTGCTTCAGCAGGCGTGTTTCGGGGTTCATGGTAGTTTCCCATAACTGTTCCGGATTCATTTCTCCTAAACCTTTGTATCTTTGGATATTTACATTATCTCTTCCCATTTCTTGAAGATGTTGTGCCATTTCTTCATCAGTATAGCAATAAACATCTTTAAATCCTTTTTTAGAAAGTTTATATAGTGGTGGTTGAGCCAAATATACATTTCCATTTTCTATTAAAGGTCTCATATATCTAAAGAAGAATGTTAATAATAATGTTCTGATGTGAGCACCATCAACATCGGCATCTGTCATGATAATGATTTTGCCGTAACGCGCTTTGTTTATGTCAAATTCTTCACCGATTCCGCAGCCAAAAGCTGTAATCATATTGCGGATTTCTTCACTGCTTAAAATTTTATCAAGGCGTGCTTTTTCTACATTCAAAATTTTACCGCGCAGCGGCAAAATAGCCTGGAACCTTCTGTCCCTGCCCTGTTTTGCACTGCCGCCTGCGGAATCACCTTCGACGAGGTAAATTTCTGTTTCTGCGGCATCTTTGCTTTGGCAATCTGCAAGTTTACCAGGCAAACTGCTTATTTCCAAAGCATTTTTGCGGCGTGTAAGCTCTCTTGCCTTGCGTGCGGCTAATCTTGCGCGTGCGGAAATAATGGATTTTTCTACTATTCTTTTAGCTATGGCAGGATTTTCCTCAAAAAATTCTGCCAGCCCTTCACTTACAAGATTATCAACTATCGGGCGTATTTCGCTGTTGCCGAGTTTGGTTTTGGTCTGACCTTCAAACTGCGGTTCACGCACTTTAATGCTGATAACGGCAGTAATGCCTTCACGCACGTCATCACCACTTAAATTATCATCATTTTCTTTTAAAGTACCGATTTTGCGTGCATAATCGTTAATGGTTCTGGTAAGGGCCTGTTTAAAGCCGCTTAAATGAGTGCCGCCTTCTTCGGTATTGATGTTGTTGACAAAAGTAAAGATATTTTCGTTATAAGTATCGCAGTACTGCATTGCAACTTCCACAATATTTTCGTCTTTAATGCCTTCGATATAAATCGGTTCTTCGTTAATTTTATCTTTATTTTCGTCTACATATTTTACAAATTCAATAATGCCGCCTTCGTAATGGAAAGTCTCCGTTTTGCCGCTGCGTTCATCACTGAGAGTTATTTTAACGCCTTTGTTTAAAAAAGCCAGTTCACGGATGCGCAAACGCAAAGTTTCATAACTGTAAACAAGTTCCGTAAAAATTTCGGCATCAGGTTTAAAATGCACTGTTGTACCAGTTTCTTCGGTTATACCTTTTTCATATAAAGGCACAACAGTTTTACCGCGTGCAAATTCAATGCCATAAACCTTGCCGCCGCGGCGTACTTCAACTTCCATATGTTCACTAAGCGCATTAACGCAGGATACGCCTACGCCATGCAGGCCGCCGGAAACTTTATAGCCGCCGTCACCGAATTTACCGCCGGCATGCAGAATAGTCATAACAACTTCTACCGCAGGCTTTCCTACTTTATGCATGTCAACAGGAATACCGCGGCCATTATCTTTTACGGTAATGCTGTTATCATGATGGATTTTCACTTCAATCAAAGAACAATAACCGGCCAGAGCCTCGTCGATACTGTTATCGATAACTTCATACACCAAATGGTGCAGGCCCCTGCCGGAAATGCTGCCAATATACATACTCGGGCGTTTGCGTACTGCTTCAAGCCCTTCAAGAACCTGAATCTGGCTGGCGCCGTACTGCCCTTTTACTTCTGTTGCTTCTTCTAAAGTCGACATTTTTACCTCCATCAATTATCCCTGTCCCTGTTGTAAACTTCAATGCCAAAATCATCTTCCGCACGTTTTTTCAGCGTAAGAGCCGAAATTCCCGAAAGATAAATCTTATTATCAGTAAGAATACAACTGGAATATTCACCGTTTTCCGATAAATCAACTACTTCATATTTATGATTTTCGCACTGCTTTTGCAGATAATTTTTGAAAACATTGTTTTTCTGATTTCTGATATTAAAGATAGCAATAATATCGGTATTTTTAATAACAAAATCAGAACCCAAATGCAAATACATATTATTTCCTCCGCAAATTGGCCAAAACATTCTGATAAGTTTTATCGTCAATTAAAACCGGAGGCTTGCCGGTTTTAAACATTACAGCCATCATTTCTTCAGCATTTGTAGCAGTATTATCAGCTACTTTGCCATAATAATGCTGTTTAAGGCTACTTTTAACACTATCGTATA
>USHB01000224.1 GCA_900554395.1 uncultured Phascolarctobacterium sp. | reverse complement strand
CCCCGCCATTTACAACACCAAACTGCTTGAAGAAAACACGTTTGACGAAGATAAAAATTAAAATTTACAACTGCAAATAACTTAAAAACATCTCTGCAAAACAGCACCTGAAATATTTTTGTTTCAGGTGCTGTTTTTATATACAAAAAAACGGCCTAACATTTAAGTTAAGCCGTTAAAAATTAAATTATTTAATTAAAACAAATCAATTTGGTCATTTTCAGGCAAATCTTTTAAAGTTCCGTATTCTGCCAGTTTATCAATAACAGATTTCGATACTTTGGAACGGACCCGCAAATCTTCCTGTGAAATGAACGGTACGCCACTTTTGCGTGCTTCATCTATACTGAGGGCTGCGCTTGCACCAATGCCGCTTAACGCGCCAAGGGGTATGCGCACGCCTTTTTCTGTCGGCAAAAAGCGTGTGGCATGCGATTTATACAAATCAATCGGTTCAAATTCAAAACCGCGTTCCATCATTTCCACTGCCAGTTCCAAATACGTTACCGTATCCTTATCACGCGAGTTTGCTTTACCGCCCTGTGCGTACACATCTTTGATAAAGCGCTTCATGTATTCTTTGCCTTTGGCAATATAAGTAGCATCAAATTCAGGCGCACGCACGCTGAAATATGCAGCGTAAAATTCTTTCGGATAATGAACTTTGCAATAAGCAATGCGGTATGCCATTAAAACATACGCTATGGCATGTGCTTTCGGGAAAAGGTATTTAACAGTTTCGCAGGATTTTTTAACCCATTCCGGACCGCCTGCTTCTTTCATGGCTTCCAGCATTTTAGGCTCCAAGCCGTTTTTGGCAGCTTTACCCTTACGCACATATTCCATGGTTTTAAATGCCAGACTCGGCTCTACGCCCATGGCTATAAGATTATTCATAACGTCGTCGCGCGTGGCAATGGTATCTTCAGGCGGCTTGCCTTCTTTAATCAAATCCTGCGCATTGTTCAGCCACACATCCGTACCGTGTGAATAACCGGATACGCGCACTATCTGTCCAAAGTTTTTAGGCTGTACGTCCTCTACCATCTGCCGTACAAAGCGTGTGCCAAATTCCGGTATGCCGTAAGTGCCAACGGTACTGTTAATTTGTTCCGGCGTTACACCAAGCGCTTCCGTATTGCGGAAGATAGACATTGTGGCTTCATCGCCGATAGGAATTTTAGTAGGCTTGATATGCGTAAATTCTTCCAGAAGTTTGATAACCGTCGGGTCATCGTGACCAAGTATATCAAGCTTAACAAGCCTGTCATTAATGGAATGGTAATCGAAGTGGGTTGTTACTGTTGTGCTGTCGCGTTCATCCGCCGGATGGTTCATCGGTGTAATATAGTGAATATCCATGTTGCGCGGCACAACCATGATGCCGCCCGGATGCTGGCCAGTTGTACGTTTAAGCCCTGCAATACCGTCAACAAGCCCTGCCATATAGGCAGGATGTTTGGTTAAGCCTTTTTCTTCGTAATATTTTTTTACATAGCCAAAGGCTGTTTTACTTGCCACCGTTGATATTGTACCGGCACGGCAAACATTATCGCGCCCGAACAGTTCTTCGGTGTATTTATGCGCCACCGGCTGATATTCGCCGGAGAAGTTAAGGTCGATATCAGGTACTTTATCGCCATGGAAACCAAGGAATACGGCAAACGGAATATTATGCCCGTCGCGCCACATCGGCGTGCCGCAGTGCGGACATTTTTTCTCCGGCAGGTCAAAACCGGAAGCATATTCGTTGTTGGTAAAAAATTCGCTGTAACGGCAGTTAGGACAGCGGTAATGCGGAGCCAAAGGGTTAACTTCGGTAATATCAATAAGCGTTGCAACAAGAGATGAACCTACCGAACCCCTGGATCCTACCAGATAGCCGTCGTCAAGCGATTTACGCACCAGTTTATGGGCAATGTAATACAAAATGGCAAAGCCGTTGCTTATGATAGAATGAAGTTCCGTCTTAATACGGTCTTCAACAATTTGCGGAAGTTCATCGCCATACCATTCGTGCGCCTTATCATAAACCATTTTAGGAAGTGCCTCTACTGCACCAGGGATTGATGGCGAATAAAGCTGGTCGCGGTCAGGTACCGGCTTAATTTTATCTACCATATCGGCAATTTTATTAGGATTGGTTACGCAAACCTCATAAGCAATATCTTTGCCGAGATATTCAAATTCTGCCAGCATTTCTTCCGTAGTACGGTAATAAAGCGGCGGCTGATTATCCGCATCGCGGTAATTTTGCACGCCCTGCAAAATAGTACGGTATTTGCTGTCTTCCGGATTCAAAAAATGCACGTCGCAGGTAGCAACAGTCATTTTGCCTATTTTTTTGCCGAGGTCATAAATTTTGCGGTTATAGGCTTTTAAATCTTCAACAGTACACAAATTTTCGCGCACTAAATACATATTATTGCCAAGCGGCTGAATTTCCAGATAATCGTAGAACGAAGCAATTTTTATCAAATCTTCTTCGCTTTTGCCTGCCTTAACGGCACGGTAAAG
>USHB01000223.1 GCA_900554395.1 uncultured Phascolarctobacterium sp. | reverse complement strand
CCTAATCCCTTATAAAAAATTTCGCGTTTCATCTCACGGCGGAACAGCGGCTCATAAAAAATGCAAAGCTGTTCCAATGCTGCTTTATCGCCGTTTTGTGCGGCGGCAACTAATTGCTGTGTTAAGGCAGCCTGCGCCTTGTAATCGGTTTTGGTTGCCACGTTGGGCAGGGGGTTGTTAATAAAATTTTTACTTGCTTTCATCATTAAAAGCCTCCTGTGATAAAAAATTTTGTACGCTTAACCGTGGCCACGCAAAAGCGACGTGAAAATGATTATACGAAAGAGGGCGGACTTTGTCAAGCCCTTAATACTAAAAAATTTACATTTTTGCAAAAAAGACGTAAAGTGCTTAACACGCATAGTGTAAAGTACGGTCAAGCGCATATTACGCTGCTGTACAAACCTGCCGGCAGGGATAAAGTTACCACAAGACCAGTAAAAGTTAGAGTTACGCCAACTGAAATGTCTTGCGGGGGGGTAAAGGTATGATATAATTTCAGTAGCGCAGTTAATTATAAATAAATATTAAAAACTGCTAAAATACTGAAAGGGATGTTAGTTTATGAAGAACAGCAAACTGTTGGCAAAAAGTATTACGCTTGGTTTAATTTTGGCACTGCCATATGGCGTAGCAAGTGCGGACTATGTTGATGTTAATGTAGATACCGAATATGTACCAGGAGCATACGACAATACTGAAGGTGTTCAGATAGGTAAGACATTATATGGCGATAGAGATTCAACAGATATGCACATAAGCGGCAAGTTTGCTAATTACGAAGATACTATTTGGGTATTTGGCAAGGTAAAAGATGCAAAAACTTTAACAATAGATGGCATAACGAGAATTTATAATGGTGGCAGTATTGAAAATATTGGAACTGTTACTTTAAATGATACTATCGTTTTGGAAAGCAATGGTAAAATATCCAATGTTGATATCTTAAATTCAGAAGGAGAACTTAATAACTCTGGTAATATTGATGTAAAAGCAATAGGTAATAGTACAAATATAGTTAATAATGCAAATGGTACAATTACAGTTGAAGATACTTTAAATACTGACTATATAAAGAACTCAGGCAAGGTTGAAGCAGGAGTAATTAATATAACTTCTTCGGAAACTAATGGTGTTCATAATATAACTGGCGGCAGTATAAAAACTGATTCTATAACCGGCATTGGTGTTATTCGTAACTATGGTACAATTGATGCTGATACTATTGATATAGAAAAAGATGTTATTAATGGTTCTAACGGTACTATAATAGCTGACAAAATTACAGCGGCGAAGCTCACTAATAACGGTATAATTAAAGCCAGTGAAGAAGCGGATAAGAATGTTTTGGGAAAACTTACTGTTGGTACTTTTATAAACAGCGGCGAGTTGGAAGTACAAGACTTGAATGTAAAACAAAAGATTGAAAACACTGGCACGTTAACTGTTGATAAAATTGGCACAGAAGGAACAAACATAGAGATTAATAATAAAGCTGGTGCTACACTTACTGTAACAAATAATGCGGCAGGTGTGGTTAGCAACCAGGGGAAGATGATTGTAGAAGGTACACTTACTGGTTATGGTTGGTTTGCAGGCGGTGAGGATGGTAAGTATGGCTCACTTGAAGCTGATAAATTAGTTGTAACAAATGATGGTTTGAATTGGAGTGAAATTAGAGGCACTGTTACCGTTGATGATATGGATGTTAACGGAACAATGGGAGTATTAAGCGATGGGCTTACAGTAGAAAATGTCACTAACATTAATGAAGGCGCTAATTTGCAGTTCCGTGAAGAAAGCGGAGATTCTGAATTAAATATAGTTAACTTTAACGGACAGGATGCATCTTTGCAGGCTGGCGGAACAAGTATGACTATTAAAGAAGTTAATGTTAATGGCAACGCTGCCATAGAAGTATGGAATTGGAAAGATGAAGAAGAAACTAAAACAGCTATTAAAGTTGGTAGTGTAAACGTTAATAGTGGTAGTTTAAGTTTTACCACTGCTGAAAGTGATGATGCGTCTTTTCAAGCAGATAGTATTATTTTAAAAGATGGCACAACTTTAGAAAATAAAGATAGATTTGCTACTTCTATTGGCGGTTATACAAATGCATTTGATAATTTCAGTGTTACTACTTTAACTGGCACTAATTCAACTATCGTTAACGATGGCAAAATGCAAATCGGCACTTTGAATGGCGAAAACAATAATATTAAAGTGGATAGCCTTGAAGCAGGTCAAATCAGCATTGGCACCAATAACAGCACCGGTTTGCAAGTTACCGGCAGCAGCGAAGCAACAAGTCAGTTCAATAAAAACGACCTTGCAGGCAGCTTGCAGGACTTGGCTGACACTGTAAAAATTGAAAATGGTGAACAGTTAGATAGCGTACTTGCGCAGGAAAGTGGTGTAATAGGTGAAACCACTGCATTAGTAGACGAAGATGGTAATATTATTGCCAATACTGTTAGAGAAAAAGGGCATATCGCCAATGAAGGCATTACCGAACTTGCCA
>USHB01000222.1 GCA_900554395.1 uncultured Phascolarctobacterium sp. | reverse complement strand
ATTGGGCAGGCTGTAAATCAAAAGTTCCAGCGCCGTTAAAAGCTGCCTGCGGCCTTCTTTATCAAGCGCCCAGCCATATAAAGCATTACGCAGGCTCGCATAAACTTTCGCAGCTTCTTCGCTTTCCTGTTTTGGTTCCAACAATGCTGCGGCATAAGCAAATTCTGCCAAATTAAACTTGCCGTCAGACGCTGCCAGCACTCCATGAAGTTTATACAGTGTATTTCTGTCTGCCTTAATCTTACCCGGTACAGCAGTAAGCCCAAAGTGCAATTTTTCAGTTAAAAAGCGTAATTTTTCGCCGCACACCTGGGCTTCAAAAACATCCCAGTCATATACATGGGTAAGATTTCCGCCCGGGCCGCTTACAAAATCAGCCCCTTGCCCGAATAAAGCAATTTTGCCTACGCCAGGAACATTTTTGGCTGTTTTTTTAAGCAGCGCCGCCTGAACAAACATCTGGCTCATCGGATAATCCGGAGTAAACATGCCTATACCGGCAGAAAAAGCCAATTTACCGCTGGTATAGGAACTAAACGCACGATTAATATCTACGGCAACTTCCACAACGTCATCCCACGCACCCAGCAAAAATATATTATCGCTGCCGCTGTAAATAACAAGAATGTTGCGCCATGATTGTTTAGCTTTATTAAAAAGCCGGAACAACGCTTTTTCTTTGCCTGATGCCGTATGTATTTCACCTTTTAAAATTTTATTTATTATAACTTTAAAAAAGAATGACAAACGTGAGGAAAGCGTAATCTGCCTTGCCGAAGTAAGGTAATGCAGCGGATCCTCCAAATCACTGCGGTAAAAGCCGGCCTTTAATGCCATGCCTATGCCGTCGACATCGGCCATAAGCACGCCAAGGCGCTTAACACCGGTATAAGTTTCACCCATGCTCATTCCGGCAAGCTTTTCCAAATCCATTATGCGCCCGTTTTTGCTGTCACGCACAAAATAATCACAGCGGCGCATGCGTAAAACAGGCACTCCGTTAGCATCAAAATCTTTGCTGCTGTAAATAGTCAAAACTTTATTATGCGCTTTAAATTTTTCCAAATCTTTGACCGGAACCAGTTTTAAATACAGCACACGGTTATATCCAGGCATCGGCGCACTGCCTCCGGCATGGTTTGTGCATACTGCAAGCACCTTATCTTCCATAAAAGATGCCTTGCCGAGGTCTACCAGTGAGCGGCAGAACCAGCACAAGCCGTCATTGCGGTTTGCATCATTCTGAGAAAGTTCCCGATGGCATACGCTGCATTCAACACTGCCGCCTGCCGCATTAAAGCTGCTGTGCGGGTCAAATAAACTGGCCAGCATGTTTTGAGAATAACGGTTCTTTTTATTATTTTCAACTTCCAAATCAACACGCGCCAAAATGCCGCTGCCAAGCTGCCTGCCGGCAAGTTCAAGCGGAGTACATTCAGCAGTGCCGAACGCTACATAAAGCTGCGTGCCGTAATTTTCAAGCAGCCAGTTATTAATATATTCTGAAAGCCGTGCTGTTTCATCTTTAAATTGCTGTGTGTTGGGTGCAATTAAATAAATACGTCCGCCGCCGGTATAAATAATATTGGCTTTCGTCAGGTTTAAATAACGAACCATCTCATCAGCCAAAATCTGAGTGAAATATTCCAAATACAGCGAACGACCGCGCATGGAAGAGAGAGGTACATCCAACGCAGTAGTTGTTAAAAAGCCGTAAATACCGGCAATATCTGCCGAAACCATCAAAAATAGAGGTTCATCCTGCAATTTTGCAACGCCTTCAGCACTGCACAAGGCGGAATAATCCTTTATGCCGTTAGCATCACAGTAATGGGCAATATTTACCGCCAGCGCCGCCGTATATTTTACGTGGTCATAGAGAGAAATATCCCTCGGTAAATCAGCGCGGACTGTCAAAGGCAAATAATACAAAGTATCTTCCATGAGCTGTAAAAGCTCATAGGCATACATATCAAACAATGATTTTTGCTTCAAGCGTGTTTCTATAATAGTTAAAATTTTAAGGTAGTCTTTTTTATCTGCACGGACATCATCACGTACTGCATAGTTAATTTCTTTGCCAAGATTCATTTCCTTAGGCAGAAAATAGCGTTTATGCGTATCGACATCAGAAAAGTAATTGAACACCGATTCCAGGCACAAACCGCTATCATAAACAGCATCAGCGCTGCGTTTCGTTTTTTCTGCTCCAAAAGCAATAACATCTGCCAGATAAACAATATATGACCAGTCATCAGCAGTGAACTCTTCCCCATCTAAATCACTCCTGCGATGAAAAGAGATGCAGCGCAGAAACTGCGGTACACGCTGGTCATTTTCCGGCAGCAGGCGCGCTATCCACTGCGCACCAAACTGGGAGTAATTGAAAATATCATCAACCAGCCCGGCGCGGTAACATAATTTTCCTATATCGTGCAGCATTGCCGCTTTGGCAAGCAAAGAATAATCTACCATAAACAAGCTCCGTACACCCAAAATATATAATTTTTAATTCGACAAAAATATGAGAATTCC
>USHB01000221.1 GCA_900554395.1 uncultured Phascolarctobacterium sp. | reverse complement strand
ACGTGCTATAAAAATACAACCAATTAGGCTAACTATGATGTGATAGACATAATCCTTATTATAAATAATTTGCCAAAACAATAATGATATAATCAACATTAATAATGTATTTATAATAATATTTATAGCTTTTAGTTTCATTCAACACTTCACTCCCTTAGTAATAATAAAACAAAAAATACCTTACGATAATTATACCGTAAAGTATTTTTTATTCCAATCACTTCTCCACCCACTCTATAAACTTTTCTGCCAAAATTTTATAGTCGTGGTGTTTTGTTACATATTCCTTTCCGTTGGCGCCAAGTGCAGATAGTTCGCTTTCATCCATCAACATCAGCTTTTTAACGGCATCAACAACAGCATCAATATCTTCCGCAGGTACTGATATGCCGCAACGCGCCTCCTGCACTAAATCGTTTCCTGCCGTTACTGAATGCAAAATAGGTTTGCCTGCCATCATATAATCCATCAGCTTATTGGGACTTATACCAAATCTGTAAATAGGTTTATTCTGCCATCCTATATACAAAACATCTATCTGTTCTAAAAATGCAGGCACCATTTTCTTTGGAATGCTCTCTAAAAACAGCACATTATCAAGATTCAATTTTTGTGCTAAAGCCATTAAATTTTCCTTTTCCTGTCCCTGTCCAACCAAAACAAAATAAGCTTGTGTATCTTTTAATTTTTCAGCAGCATATAGCAAAATATCCAAAGCATTGGCAATTCCATGCGCACCGGCAAAACCGATTAAAAATTTTCCTTGCTTACGCAGATTATTTAACTGTTGCAAATAATCAAGTTTTAATGGCAGCACATCATCATAATCTGCCAAAACTATGCCGTTGGGAATATAACAAAACTTTCCATCTTTAAGCCCGCGCGTTTTTAAATAAGCTTCTGTTTTTGGCAAAATAGAAATTACCTTATCTGCATGCCTGCACCAAAAATCCTCACCGCGTTGCATAAGCATAATAAACGGATGCCATTTACTCATACCACCGAGTTCCATTGGCGAAAGCGGCCACAAATCATGCAGTTCAAAAGCAAATTTAGCATCTGTCATTTTAGCCAGTTTATAAGCCGGGTAACTATCCAGCGGATATGTAGATGATGCAACAACAACATCCGGCTTTAGCTGTGCAAGCTTACCTAAATTATGGTACAACTGATAAATAAAAGCCAGCATATTTTTAAAACGCATAACGCCATTGCCCAGATATTTATTTACCGGCAGCCAGATATACCCAATACCGTCAATAATTTCTTCCGTCATTTCGCTGATATTAGGATTTTTTTGCCGCAAATGCGAAAACGAAGCCGCGACAATCGTAACGCTATGCCCCATTTTTACCCATTCACGTGACAAATAATAAGGGCGGAACTCCATTCCATGAATATTAGACCCTGCATAATGGTTAATTAAAATAATATTCATCAAACTCTGTCCTTCAGCAACAAATCAACTATCTTCTCGCCTGCTTTGCCATCGCCATAAAGCAATTTTTCAAAAAGCTTCGCGTCATATTTATAATTTTTTACGGTTGCAATTATCTTGTCACAATCAGCGCCAACCAAAATATTAGCGCCACAACCAACAAGCTCTACCCACTCGGTTTCATAACGCAAGGTAAAGCATGGTTTAGCACAAAAGTATGCTTCCTTCTGCATACCACCGCTATCAGTAAGCACACCGGCAGAATTTTTAAGCAAATACAAAATATCAAAATAACCCACCGGCTCAATAACACACACATTTTTCAGCACAATGTTATTAGTAGCCATGGTTTTGCGCGTACGCGGATGCAGCGGCAAAACAACTTTTGCGTCTTCCGCAATTTTATCCAACGCCCGCATAATATTAACTAAACGATTAATATCATCTGTATTCTCAGCCCGGTGGACTGTCGATAAATAATATTTGCCTTCCGCTAATGCCTTAACTGCTTCATCAGGTTTAGCTATACTGCCATAAAATTTTACAGCATCATACATAACATCGCCAACGTTATAAACGCCATGCGTGATATTCTCTGCCTGCAAATTTTTAACGGCAGTTTCTGTCGGACACAGCAATAATTTTGATACCCTGTCCGATAAAATACGGTTAACTTCTTCCGGCATATTCATATTAAAAGAACGTAAACCCGCCTCAACATGCACAACAGGTATATGCAGCTTAACAGCAGCAAGCGCACCTGCCAAAGTAGAATTGGTATCTCCGTATATCAAAACGTAATCAGGCTTTTCATCAACCAAAATTGCTTCAATCTTCTCAAGCATACGCCCCGTCATTGCGCCCTGCATCCCACCGCCGACATGCAAATTGAAATGCGGCTGCGATATATGCATCTCTTTAAAAAAGATATCCGACATATTAGCATCATAATGCTGATTGGTATGAATTATCTTTTCTTCGATAACTTCACCATTATTTAATTTGTTATGTTCCATAATGGCACGCGAAACAACTGCCGCCTTAACAAACTGCGGCCGCGCACCAACGATGGTTATAAGTTTCATGGTAGTACCTCATTTTAATCT
>USHB01000220.1 GCA_900554395.1 uncultured Phascolarctobacterium sp. | reverse complement strand
TTTTTTATACGAAAAAAGGCATTTAAAAAAAAAAACAGCCCCCCTGCCGTAACAGATGTGCTGCATAAGGTTAATATTGGCTTAAAATTTCTGCAAGCTCTGCAATATTCTTTTTGCCGAATAGCACTTGCCCGCCGTTGATAATCATGCACGGAACGCTCATGACGTTATATTTTGTTTTCAGTTCCGGAAAATGATTAATATCATATACTTCCGCTTTAATATTGTCATTTTCTGCTGCAATGCGCTGCGCCGCCATTACAAGTTCCGGACACATGGTGCATGAAAGTGATACCAGTATTTTTAAATCAATATTTTTGGTAATACTTTTAATTTTGCTCAGTGTTTCTCCGTCAAGCGCCTGACCGGGTCCAGCCGCATTGTACAAAGCGATAACAAATGAATTAAATTCGTGTCCGCCCGGTACGCCGTGGAATGCTATGCCGGTATAACTGCCATCTGTTTTAAGCACACGCATGCAAGGTTTTTCTGCTTCACTGCCGTTTGTTACAGTAATTTTATCAGTAAGTGCTGCCATCTCCTGCGCATAATATTGCAGTTCTTTTGATATTTTCCTGTCATCAAGGCTCAGTTCCAAAATCAGTGGCTGCTGCATTTTTGCAAATACTGTTTGCAGCTGCGTTTTTATGGCCGCAGTAAAAATTTCACTTTCTTCCAATTCCTGTTTAGCAGCTTCCTGTCCTGCTGAGGCCTCCGGCACTTTAAACTCCGGTTTGATGCCGGTTTTATTTTGCATCATGCAGGCATATTTTTCAAGTTCTGTTGCGGCACGCGCACCATCGCTTACGGCAGTTACTACCTGACGCAGATTTTTAATGCAGACGTCACCGGCCGCATAAAGGCCATCCACATTTGTTCTCTGATTAACATCAGTAATAATGTAGCCGTATTGGTCAAGTTCAGCCAGACCTTCCACAAGTTCTGTTGCAGGCTCGTAACCAGCAAATACAAAAACGCCAAAGCCTTCGCCTTCCGGTGGACGATATTCGGTAACAGCGCCGTTTTTTGTATTGTGATAACGCAAAAACGTCAACCTGGTATCGCCTTTTACCTCGTCCACCACAGTATTATAGCAGATTTTTATTTTAGGATGCTTTTTGGCAAGCTCAGCTGTTGCCGCGGCGCAAGTAAAATCATCACTGCGTACTAAAATTGTAACGCTGCGGGCATAGCGCGTTAAAAATACCGCTTCTTCTGCCGCTGCAAAACCGCCGCCTACTACGAAAATATCCATGCCGGTAAAAAATTCGCCGTCGCAGGTTGCACAATATGCCACGCCGCGCCCTTTAAATTCTTCTTCGCCGGCAAAGCCTATTTTGCGGGGATGAGCCCCTGTCGCCAGCAGTACACCAAACGCCTGTATATCGCTTTTGGAAGTATGCACGGTTTTTAAAGTGCCCTGCATATCAAGCCCGGTTGCTTCTGCCAGCAAAAACTCCGCACCGAAGTTTTCAGCCTGTCTGCGCATAACAGCAGTAATTTCAGCACCGCTGCCCTGCATTACACCGGGGTAATTTACAACATCGGCAGTAATGGTAATCTGCCCGCCGAACTTTTCTTTCTCTATTACCAAAACGCTGTACCTTGCGCGCGCAAGATATAATGCAGCCGTCAGCCCGGCAGGACCGCCGCCTATTATAACAACGTCATACAAAGTTTTCATTACAGTAATCCTACAAGGTCAAGGCTCGGTTTCAATGTTTCAGCACCCGGCTGCCATTTGGCAGGACAAACCTGGTCACCGTGTTCAGCAACAAACTGGCTGGCCTGCACGCGGCGGAATAGTTCATCGGCATTACGTCCTACATTGCCTGCAATAACTTCGTAAGCAACAATTTTTCCTTCCGGATTTACTATAAAGCTGCCGCGTTCTGCCATGCCGTCTTCTTCAATCATTACATCAAAATCACGTGCCAGTTTTCCGGTCGGGTCTGCCAGCATCGGATATTCAATTTTCTGAATGGTTTTAGACGCATCATGCCATGCTTTATGCACAAAATGGCTATCGCACGAAACAGAATAAATTTCGCAGCCGATTTTTTGGAATTCCGCATATTTATTGGCAAGGTCTTCCAATTCTGTCGGGCAGACAAAAGTAAAATCTGCCGGATAGAAGAAAAATACGCTCCACTTACCAAGAATATCTGCTTTGCTTACAGTTTTAAATTCACCTTTATGAAAAGCCTGTACAGAAAAATCGCTTACTTCTTTGTTAATTAATGACATAAGAACACATCCTTTCTTTTGTTAGCTTAGGCTAACTTTATTTTTATTATAATCAATAATAATTATCTTGTCAACACTAACAAACAATTAATAGTTTATATTAATTATAAGTCTTGCAGCTTATGTAAATAATAAAAAAATCCCGGAAACGGAACCATACTAAGGCTTTGTTTCCGGGATTTTTAATTTTTCATAATAGTATTATTATGGTATAATAGAGACATTAAAATCGGAAGTTGTTTAATGGAGAATGTATGAAGAAGAGAATAACGCTTATTGTTTTTTCGGTGCTAATAATTGTTG
>USHB01000219.1 GCA_900554395.1 uncultured Phascolarctobacterium sp. | reverse complement strand
TTACTTTATTTTGCCTGTAAAGCATCCCATGCTTCACCGGCATGAGCGGCAAAAATATCACGGATGTTCTGGTTTTCGCCCAATCCATGCAAATAAGCCTTAACTTTAAAACCTTCTGCTTCCAAAATAGATTTATGAGAATCTTCTTCAGCGCCAGCCATATCGTTGCTAGCATGGTCGCCTGCAACCATCATAAATGGCATCAGGGTTATATTTTTAACTCCGTTTTCTTTAAGTTTGGGAATTACGTCATCCAAAGCAGGCCAGCCTTCAACGGTATAAATTAAAACCTTACCGCCATACAGCGTATCCAAACGGTCCTGCATTACCGCATAATAAGCGTTGGAAGGGTCCGGAGTGCCATGTGCCATTACCAGCACCGCATCTTTCCTGCCAAGTTCAGGCAGTTGGGAGCCGATAGCCTGCATGGTTGTTTCGACATCGTCGCGCTGTCCTTCCTGACCCATCCAGTACATCAGCGGAGTGCCAATGGTCATTTTTTTAAACTGGGTTTTATACTGGTCATAAACAGCAGTTTTGTAATTATATTCCATGCCCGGAATTATATCCAGAGAAGTAAGCGCAACACGGTTGTAGCCTTCAGCTTTAAGCTGTTCCAGCGCTTCTTCCGGTGTCGGTACGGTAATGCCCTCGTTAGCTTTTACTCTGTCGATAATAATATGCGAGGTAAACGCCAGTACAACTTTAGTGCCGGGGTGCTGCGCCTTGATTTCATTTACGGTTGCTTCAATTGTTTTGGCTCTTGTATCAGGAAAAGTAGTGCCAAAACTCATAACTACAATAGCATCTTTATCCGGCTGTGCCAAAAGCGCAGGGTCGGAAGTAGTGTAGCTGCGCACGCCAATTTGCGAAGCGGCAAGAAGCGCAGGTGTTGCGGTTTTAACTTCAGAACTTAAGCTGTATGCTGCCATAGCAGATGTTGATCCCCCCGTTAAAAGCATGCAGGTTACTGCTGCTGCCAAAGATTTTTTCCAGTTTGCTTTCATAATAATCAATGCCTCCAAAATTTAATTTTTCCTGTCGTTAAGGCAGGCATTTAAAACTTATATAAGCCTTTTCAGCAATTAAAAAGTAAAGTACAGTTCAGAGAAGATTACCTGGTCGTCTTCATCGCCAACCTTCGATTCAGTATCATAGTAGTTTACAACTGCCACGATATTTTCAGCCAGGGTTACGTCAAAACCTACGCCGTATCCTTTGTAACCGCCCATATCGGCAAAGGTATTAGCATCGGTAGTAGGATTAATAAAAGCGTTGGCGCTCTGGTCGAAATACATGGCATGGATGCCGTAGCTGCCCGGTTCAGATGCTTCAGCGCCTTTCCAGGCCAGGCTTGCAAACCAGCCGTCCTTACCTGCTTTTTCCTTGCCGCCTTTGCCGTTGTCATACGCAAAATCTTTATCGCCGCGCATATATTCGGCATTTAAAGCCCAGTCTTCGGCAAAATTATAAGTTGCCCCAACAGTCCAAATCTCTTTATCGCCTACTACATTAAAAGTTTCGGCATCATCGTAAAAACCTGTATCATTTGCTTTAAAATAACCGGCATATACATCAACCGGGCCAACCGCAGCTTCAACACCGGCAACATATAAACGGTCTGAAGATGATGCAAAATATTCTTCGGACGGAGCTTTACCTGCAATGCCGAATACTTTTACATCATTACCATAAGCTACCTTTAAGCCGTCAAAATAACTATCAAGAATATTGCCGCTGAACGTAACCTCATTCCAACGGCCTCCCTGCACTTCCATACCGCCAAGGCGTCCGTTAAGATATGCTTCTGCCATGCGTACATCATCGTCATTACCGGCGTTGTCCAAAATATCCTGTTCATTTTCAATCATGCCGGTATAAGACCAGTCTTCATTAACTTGTCCGTTCACATATAAACGGGTACGCAATACACTTTCATCAGCTTCTCCGCTTTTGTCATGGCTTGCATAATGGGCACGGATTTCACCGGTAATTTTTACATTATCGGTTTTCTTTTCCAAATTTGCCACGCGCACGCCAAGGCTGTCCAGTTCATCTGCAAATTCTGCTGCCAGTTTATCAACGTTAGCGCCTTTGGCCATGGCTTTGGCTACAATCTGCGCCATCTCATAGCGCGTCATAAGTTTATCGCCGCCGTAGGTGCCATCGGGATAACCGTCTACCACGCCTTCCGCTGCCAGTTTGTTTACGGCATTGTAAGCCCAGTGACCGGCAGGCACATCACTGAATGGATTGGCTGCATAAGCAGATGCCGTTATGCCTAAAGCCATTGCCATAGCAGTTATCAAAATCTTTTTCATACAGTTTTCCTCCAAATCTTATACATTTATATCAGCAAGGCAATACAAAAGCAAAGTACATCGGTTCCTTTGCAGCAGCACTACCAAACTAATATATTGTGCAGCAAGCAGATTGTTTTACCTGCCGCTATAAACAGCACACATTACAACGCTGAAGGAACTGCCATTTGGAGGCATACTACGGCTAAATAAGCAAAATAAAAACCGCTCCGGCAAACCCGAAACGGTAAAAAACATATTAAACCAGCACCGGCTGATTTAC
>USHB01000218.1 GCA_900554395.1 uncultured Phascolarctobacterium sp. | reverse complement strand
TTCGCCTGCCATATCAAGGCCGGTGCAGTCTGCGCACAGGCCGGTTTTCAAACGAGCGGCAATGCGCGGAGCAAGGTCGCGTCCGTCAACAGTTGCGCCAAACATAACTGCATTCGGTTTGTAGGTTTCTGCCAGTTCGCAGAAAGCGTTTGTATAAAGGTCGGTATTATATTCAGCATATTCAGCACCGGTAACAGCATAAACAACATCAGCGCCGGCTGCAAAAAGTTTTGCGGGAACATCGCCTTTTTCTGCGCCAACCAATACAGCGCAGCAGCGCTGGCCGCATTTGGCAGCAAGTTCTGCGGTTACGCCCAAAAGTTCATAAGTTACGCCAACAGGTTCGCCGTTTTCCAGTTCAACCATTACCCACAGGTCTTTGCCTTCGCTGTTTGCAGCTTCTTTCTTTTCTTCTGCTTTGCCAAGGCTGATAGCGCCAACAGGGCATTCACCCACGCATGCGCCGCAGGAAATGCAGGTATCTTCGTTAACGGAGGCTTTTCCGTCCTCCATGGAAAGTGCGCCTGCCGGGCAGGTTGCCACACAGGATTCGCAGCCGATGCACTGTTCTTTATCTATAATAATTGCCATGTTTTTTCACCTCAACGAGTAATAATATTTGCCTGAACGAGTTTTTCCAGCAGCATATCTACTGCTTTATCCGTATCTTCTTCGTTAATGATTTCGCTTTCAACCTGCGGTACAGGAGGCGTAAATACTTTTTTAACTTTGGTCGGAGAACCGGACAGGCCAATCATGGTAGTGTCAATGCCAAGTTCGGCAGCCGTTTTAACGGGAATAACTGCTTTTCTGGCTTTCATTTTGCCTTTAATGCTTGCAAAACGCGGTTCTTTTTCTGCTCTGGTTACAGTTACAAGCGCAGGCATTTCCACAGCAAGAGTCTGGCTGCTGCTTTCGTTTTCACGTTCAACCAAAACTTTTTCGCCGTCAACAGTTACTTTTAATGCGCCAGTAACCTGAGGAAATCCAAGATGTTCTGCCATTTCAGGGCCAACCTGGGCAGTATCGCCGTCAACAGCCTGTTTGCCGCACAATACAATGTCTACATCGCCAAGGCTTTTTACAACGCCAGCCAGTGCAAAGCTGGTTGCCAGCGTATCGCTGCCGGCCAAAGCACGGTCGCTTACCAGAACTGCATCATCTGCGCCCATGGAAATTGCTTCTTTCAAAATTTCTTCAGCCTGCGGAGGCCCCATTGATACAACAGTAACTTTAGCACCGGACGCATCTTTTAAAATAAGCGCCGTTTCCAAAGCCTGACGGTCAAACGGGTTCATGATATTCTGCACTCCGTCCCTGATAAGGGTATTGGTTTCCGGATTCAGCTTTACTTCGGAAGTATCCGGAACCTGTTTAAGACATACTACAATATTCATAAGTGACCTCCCAGAATAATTATCATATTATACATATATATTATTTTACAGTGTTTAACGCCTGCTTGCAAGCCTTAAGTTTTTATTGCAGGCAGTCCGGGCCCAAAAGCTCGGTAATTTCTTTGTAAAACCCGCTGTTGCCGACATCAATCCAAAAACAGCGGTCAGTTTTAATGGTTTTGCCGCTTGATAACAAATGCAGGTACAGCGGCGTACTGCCATGGTACATGGCAAAAATACGGCGCATTTCTTTCTGCACGGCGCCTGTTTCCTTATCACGCGCAATTTTTAAATGTATGTCCGCGCCTGTTTCGTTAAGCTGGCGGATTGACATTGCCTGCAAGGATGTACTGCGTTCATCTACTTTCAAACGCCCTTCAACGGCAATTACGTTTTCCTGGAACAGCAAACGTGAAAAATCGTGGTACTGGCGTGTAAATACTACAACTTCCAGCCTGCCGCTGAAATCCTCCAAAGTCAAAACCGCCATAGTATCGCCGCGTTTGGTTGTGCGCAGGCGGATACCGCTTATAAGCCCGGCAACGGAAAATGTCCTGTCGTTGCTTTCTTCCCCTGCTTCCGTAAGTTTATACAGCGGCGTATAACGTTCAAGCACACGCGAATAACTGTCAAGCGGATGCCCGGTTACATAAAAGCCCACAATTTTCTTTTCGTTTTCCAGCAACAGTTTTTTGGGCATTTCATCAAGCTGCGGTAATTTAATATCCTGCACTTCTTCAAACATATCATCGCCAAAAAGACCAAGCTGCCCGCTGGCAGAATCCTTCTGGTAAGCGCTGCCCAAATCTGCCGCCTGCTCATAAACAGCTTTAAGCTGTGAGCGTTTGGCGCCGAAGGAATCCATAGCGCCGCAGTAAATAAGGTTTTCAATTATACGCTTGTTAATAAGGCGTGAAGGCACGCGGCGGCAAAAATCAAGTATCGAAGTAAAACGCCCGCCGCTTTCGCGCGCTTTAATGATAGCGTCAATTGCCTGTTCGCCTACACTTTTAATGCCTGCCATGCCAAAGCGTATGGCATTGCCTTTTACCGGCGAAAATTCTTTGCCGCTTTCATTAACATCAGGCGGCAGTATTTTTATGCCCATGCGTTTGGTAACGCCCAGATACCAGCTCAATTTATCGTTATCGTTCATGACACTGCACAAAAAGGCTGCCATAAACTGCGTTGGCCAGTGCTGTTTTAAATATGCAGT
>USHB01000217.1 GCA_900554395.1 uncultured Phascolarctobacterium sp. | reverse complement strand
GGCGGTTATATAAGGACGAACATTTAACGCAGGTATTTCTGGCTAATCTGTTCAGTATTACCCAGCCTTCTGTTTCGCTGATTATTAAACAATTACAAAAAGAGCAATAAATAAAAAACGGTTTCAGTAATTTTTACTGAAACCGTTTTGTGTTTTTACTGCATTATTTTAAATATTTATCAAAGAAACTTTCAATTTTATCAAACGGAATGGCATTTTTATCGCCGCCGTCATAAAGGTCGGTATGGGATGCGCCGGGGATGATTAAGAGTTCTTTGTTATCGGAATAGGGGTTGCCGTTCATCATATTTTTATAGGCATCTTTGCTGAAGTAAACGGAATGAGCTTTTTCACCGTGAATCATCAGTACGGCGCTGCGGATTTCATTGCTGTATGCAAGAATGGGCTGATTCATAAAGCTCATGGTGCCGGTTACGTTCCAGCCGCCGTTGGAGTTTAAGGAACGGGAATGATAGCCGCGTTCTGTTTTATAATAATCGTAGTAATCTTTAATGAAAAACGGAGCGTCAGCCGGAAGCGGGTCTACTACGCCGCCGCCAAGTTTGTAATCGCCGTTTTTATAATCAGCGGTGCGCTGTGCGTTAAGTGCAGTTTTTTTAGCATAACGCGCATCGGCAGAGTCTTCGGCATCAAAGTAGCCGTTAGCGTTAACACGGGACATATCGTACATGGTTGAGGTTACGGTTGCTTTAATTCTGGTATCCAGCGCTGCGGTGTTCAGTGCCATGCCGCCCCAGCCGCAAATGCCGACAATACCGATTTTGTCGGGGTCAACCAGTTCATTGGTGCTGAGAAAATCAACGGCAGCCTGAAAATCTTCAGTATTAATATCAGGAGAAGCCATATAACGCGGGGTGCCGCCGCTTTCACCGGTAAAGGAAGGGTCAAAGGCGATTGTCAAAAAGCCGCGTTCTGCCAATTCCTGTGCATAAAAACCGGAAGCCTGTTCCTTAACTGCGCCGAACGGGCCGCTTACGGCAATGGCAGGCAGTTTGCCCTGTGCGTTTTTGGGTACATACATATCAGCGGCAATAGTAATGCCATAACGGTTCACGAAGGTAACTTTGCTGTGATTAACTTTGCTGCTTTGCGGAAAGATTTTATCCCATTCGTTTGTTAATTTAAGTTGTTCCATATTCACTACATTCCTTTCTGCGGCGGTGTTAAAAGTGTTTGCCTGTGCTGCTGCCGTGCCGAAGCCTGTACAGAGAAGCAGCGATAGCCCGAGAGCTGTGAAAAGTTTCATGATAGGTTCATCCTTTCTGTTAAAATTACTGGTTTTTAAAGTTTTTAATTTGATAGAGCAGAAAATCAAGCAGGTCTACTTTTTGCCCGGCTTTATGCAAATTGTTTAAAAGCTGCTGTTTGTATTGCCGCAAAATTACGGATGCGGTTGCAACGTCTCCGTTTTGCAGCAGAGTTGTAATTTCGGTTATTGTTTTGCTGTTTAAACCTAATTCATGCAGGCTTGCATTAAAGTCCGGCATATTTATCTGCTTCATAATCTGCACCTCTTTTCTGTTTTAATTATAACTTTTGGCAAATGTTTGCGCTAATGGTAAAAAATCATATCATGATATGAAAAAAAGTAAAATCATGCTATAATTAAACTAATGGAGGTAAAAAATATGGAAATACGGACTTTGCGTTATTTTTTGGAAACCGCCAGGGAAGAAAACATGTCGAGAGCGGCTGAACGGATGCATATTTCGCAGTCGGCGCTGTCTAAACAGTTAAAAGGTTTGGAAGAAGAACTTGGCAAAAAGCTGTTTATACGCCACAGTTTTTCCATTGAACTGACGGAAGAAGGCATGCTGCTGCGCAAACGTGCGGAAGATTTGCTTTCGATGGCGGATAAAATAACGGCTGAATTTTCGGCAATGGATGATATTGTAGGCGGCAATATCTATTTCGGCTGCGCAGAATCATATCAAATACGTTATCTGGCGGAGGTTATAAAAAATTTTAAAAAGCGTTATCCGCAGTTTCATTACCATATTACCAGCGGCGATACTGAACAGGTTACGGAAAAACTTGATAAAGGGCTGCTTGATTTTGCGGTTATTGTAGAAGAACCTGATTATGTTAAATATAACGTTATAAAAATGCCGCGGGGAGATATATGGGGGCTTGTAATGCCGGAGGATTGTGAACTTGCCGCTAAAGAATACATTACTTTTGAAGATTTAAAAGGCGTGCCTTTATTTTGTTCCGGGCAGGGATGGAAAAAAGATTTGCCGCTGTGGTGCGGCGAGCGGATTAATGAACTGACGCTTGAAGGTTCGTTCCGGCTTTCGTATAACGCCGCTGTTTTTGCGCGTGAGGGATTGGGGTATCTTTTGACTTTTGAAAATCTGGTAAATACCAGCTGTGAAAGCGGTTTGGTTTTCCGTCCGCTGTATCCTGAGCTTTCAACGGATATGTATATAATCTGGAAAAAACGGCAGATGTTTACGCCGATAGCGGCACGGTTTATAGACGAATTGCAGGCAGAGTTTGCAAACGGCAAAAATTAATAAATATTTTGGCTGTTAAGCAAGAGTGTTGAAACCGAAATAATAAAGCACAGGAAGATTTTATAAAGGAGAGAGCTATGCGTACAGTTG
>USHB01000216.1 GCA_900554395.1 uncultured Phascolarctobacterium sp. | reverse complement strand
ATTAATAACGCGCATAATTTCAGACGTTACTTTTTCTGTATCCTGCAAGGCATTAATTTTAAAAATGCGCTGCGGATATTTTTCTGCAAGCAGCATAAAGCCGTTGCGGATTTTATGCTGAAATTCCAAACCGGCGTTTTCATAGCGGTCATGTACGCCGCGCAGTTCCCGCCTTGCCGCCAGCAAATCCGGGTCGCCGTCCAGCAAAATCGTTAAATCCGGTTCCAGCCCGTCACTGGCAAAAGTACTAAGCCCATGAATTGCCGACAGCGGCAGACCGCGCACAATGCCCTGGTAAACTTCCGTTGAATCGCTGAAACGGTCGCACAAAACTATTTTGCCAGTCAACAGCGCCGGTTTTATTACGCGCTCTACATGGTCGGCGCGCGCCGCAATATAAAGCAGCGTTTCTGTCCGTGCGTTCATAATCAGTTCCGGGTCTAAAACCAGTCTGCGCAGTTCTTCCGCCAGCCTTGTGCCGCCGGGTTCGCGCGTACATACAACTTCGCGCCCAAGCCTGCGCAGTTCGGAAGCTATGCGTTCAAGCTGCGTTGTTTTGCCGCAGCCGTCAGCCCCTTCAAGACTGATAAAATATCCTTTGCTCATTTATTTAATCACCCGCAGTTCTGTTAATGTATAATCTGCCGGACCGCTTACCGGCAGCCCCAATGCTTTCATGCGTCGGCAGTAATCAAGTACGCTGCCTGTAACAAGTTCTCCGGGCCAAAGCACAGGTATGCCCGGCGGATAAAAACTTACCTGCTCGGCACAGATTCTGCCTTCAGCTCCATCAAGCGGAACAGTTTCGTGTCCGGCATCAAAAGCTATGCGCAGCGGCATAATTGTTGTAAAGTCCGGCAGTTTATAGCTGTCCTGCTCCGGCAGCGATGCACGTTTATGCTGCTGCATTTGTGCAAAAACAGCTTCTATTTTCTTAAGCACGGTGTCATATCCGGCACCGCCGTCAGCGTAAGTTACCAAAAACAACACATTGGCAGCATCCGTCAGTTCCACGGCAATGCCGGCTTTGCGCAGACAGTCACCTGTTTCAACTCCGCTATAACCCCATGCTGCCGTGTTTACCGTTACTTTCGTTTTATCAAAACCTGCTACGCCGTTACTGCCAATGCAGCCATCATCCAAAAGCCGCAGGCCTTCAAATTTTTTCAGCAGACTGCGCAGTTTTTCTGCGGCAGCAAGCGCTTTATCCGCCAGCTTTTCGCCATGTACGGCAAGTGTATAACGCGCAGCATCTAAAGAAGCCATTAATAAATAATTCGGGCTTGTTGTTGTTAAAAGGCTCATTACTTCGGCAGCGCGGGTTAAATTTATGCGTTTGCCCTTAATGTGCAGCAGCGAACACTGCGTCATTGCGCCTAAAATTTTATGCGTGCTCTGGGCGCAGGCGTCAGCTCCGCATTGCAGTGCCGAAGGGGGCAGTTTTTGGCTGAAGCCCAGATGCGGACCGTGCGCTTCATCAACCAAAAGCACAGCATTATGTGCATGGGCAATTTGGCCAATCGCCTTTAAATCAGCAGCCTGTCCATAATAATTAGGGCTTGTAACAAGCACCGCTTTAATATCAGGTTCCTTTTCAAAAGCCTCTGCCACAGCTTCAGGCGTAATTTGCGTATTAATGCCAAAACCGGAATCGTATTCCGGCATTACAAACACCGGCTGCAAATTGGCAAGCAGCAGCGCCCCCGCCACACTGCGGTGCGCATTACGCGGAACCAGCACCCTGTCGCCTGCCCGGCATGCCGCCATCAGCATGGCGTGTATTGCGCCCGTTGTGCCGTTAACGGCAAAAAAGCATTTATCGCTGCCGTAAAGCTGCGCCGCCAAATCCTGCGCTTCTTTAATACAGGCTGAAGGCGCGTGAATATCGTCAAGTTCACTCATCAGTGATACATCCATTGCCACCGCGCCTGCGCCAAGTTCGTTTTTCAGCAGCGCTTCCATACCGCGCCCTCCTTTATGCCCGGGCGTATGGAACGGATACACTTTGTCATTTTTATATTTCAGCATCGCTTCTACAAGCGGCATTCTGTTCTGCAAAATAACCTCCAAGGCATAGTAACCCATGTTATCTTTATATTTTATCACAGCATGCGTGCTAATTAAAGCATTTTATACTGCCTGCAATTTCATCTATGCTGTACACATCATCAATCAAAATATAATTTAAGCCATGTTCACGGCAGCAGCGCAGGCTTTCTGCATTGTCTGCAAGCAGCGCTGCCAAATCACAATAATCATTCAAACGTTTTTCTGCCGCATTGGCATGAGCCTTAATTTTTTCAAAATTATTTTTAAGGTAGGCTTTGCTCATAACAAGGCAGTAATATTTAATTTCTTGCAAATATTCCGCCGGAAAATATTCGTTCCAGTCAAATGGTATATAGCAGCCTTCAATAATGAGGTTTTGTTTGTTCTCCACCGCCGTTTTAACAATTTCCTTAACAATGCCCCACAGGTAAGGCGTAAGTTCTTCATCATCTTCCGGCGTTAAATTTGTTGCGCCGCTGCGGATTAATCCCATTTTCAAATGGTCGATGGATAAATAATTAATGCCGTATTTCTGCATTAAATGCTGCGCCAGCAAAGTTTTGCCGGTATGGCTTGCGCCGCCG
>USHB01000215.1 GCA_900554395.1 uncultured Phascolarctobacterium sp. | reverse complement strand
GATAAAAAAATGGTGATCCACCCGAGACTCGAACTCGGGACACCCTGATTAAAAGGTATATGGCAAAATACCCTTTAATCAGCACAGCAACAGGTTTTTCAAGGTTTTTGCTTAAAAACAGTAAAGCCAGCAAAGCCGCATTATACCGTGATAAAAAAATGCCCGTTGCTCCCATATTGCTCCCACTATTATAATGTAAAATATTGATAATTTCAAGTCAATAAATGGGAAAAGCTGGTTGCGTTAAACGCACAACCAGCTCCGAAGTGTTAAGCCGCAAACTTAACTTCTCCAAAATAATGTTTAACCCGCTTAATTAGCGGAGTATACGGTGCCGCAAACACCGTTCTATATAAATATATCAAAATCCTATTAATACATCAAGTCAAAAGCATAAAAAAACAACCCTTACCAGATGGATAATCTGATAAGGGTTGTTTTTTGCTCTGTAAGTAGAGAATTCTACCACATTGCGCATGAAGACAGTGAATGTATTATAACTAAAATTTATAATATCTGTCAAGCATTATTTTGTTGCTACAGCAAGCACGCCACCAGCCAGTCCGCAACAAAAGCCATTAAGCCAGCCTTTCCAATATGCTTTTTCTCGTTCCTTAGCCGCCGCTTCCCGCTCCACTTCTATCTGCTTTCTCAACTTCTTCGATAATTCGTTGGCAATCGTCAACGATTTTTCGGCACTGGTCAACGATGCGTTGACATTCTGCAAGGCTGTTTGCGTTTTCTGCAACTCGTTCCTGGCTTCGGTCAATAAGGTCATCAACTCTGTCGACCGTTGCTCCTGCGCTGTCAAGTTCTGCTCCAACAGTATCAAGTTCGCATCCAATAGTTTCGTGTTGCTTTTCAATCTCTCCCACTGTTCGGTCGGTACGCTGATATAATTCTGCTGTCGGTTCGGTATCGCTTCCGCAGCCTCGCAGACCAATAACGGCCAGCAACAATATAACAGCGATAATATAGTAAAAATAATTATGATTATTAGATTTTTTCTGTTCATTTTTCATTTTTTACCTCAAAATCACAATATACCGCCATAATTGACGTGTGCGTTGTTTTTAACTATTTTGCATAAAAGTATATGCGTAACCGTTAAAAATCAGCGCACACGCCAACTGAGCAGACGGTCATTTTTGGTTACAGCGCAAAATAATGGTGCATAGCGCCAAGTGCAAAACCTACTGCGCAACCAAGCCAAAAGTTTTTATCAGTTACGATGTTTTTAATAGTCTGCATGGCTGTCACCTCCTTTCAAATGATTATCGAACGATTTTTAAAACTAAATGCAAGTAAAAAAAGCCTGCATTTATACGGCTTTCGGCGGTTTTTATGACTAAAATGTTGTAACTTATCAACTAAATTAGTCATAAAATCAAATGATTTTTAATGATTTCTGTACCATTCCGCATTTCCTCTGATTTCATCCATGTGATTATACAGATTATCACCCGGACATGCTGTTGCCATTAAATCTCTGTGCCCCATTACAACACTGTCGCTGGCGATTAAACCATACGCATCGCAAATATCCGCCAACAGCAGCGGCAGCGCATTAAGTTGCGCTTCGGTTGGTTCGGCGGCGTTAAAATTGCCGCAAACATGCACACCGATACTGCAATAGTTAAAACCTTCCGCGTGCGCACCTATGCAGTCAACTGGGCGGCCAAGCTCTACCGTACCGTCTTTGCGGATAACAAAATGATAGCCGATGCCTGCCCAGCCCATATTCTGATGGCTGCGGTGTATCTGCTCTGCACTTAAATCATCATCTGTTGGGTTGCCAGTATGATGGATAACGATGCGCGTTGTACTGTCGCGCTGCGTTAAACTGTCAAATTGCAAATTATAGTCTTTTGGTTTTACTCTTTTAAAAATCATTTTGTTTCGCCTTCTTCCGTTTTAAATCCTATTTCCGATTTATCTTCCAGCACATCTGGCACGCCGTCATTATCGCTGTCCACAAAGCCTTTGCCAATCATTAAAATAGCCGATGTAAATTGTGCGCCGACCAGTACCGTTAAAAACTGTATCAGCGTATTTACATCGGCCTTCCCGGTAGCCCACCAGTTTGCGCAAAAAGCAATATTAAACAAGATAATTTCGGCGGCCAATACCACGGCATAATATACGATAGCCTTTGTTCCGATACTGGCCGGTATCTTTTTTAAACTGCTGGCCAGCAAGTCTTTAATTTTGGTTAACATCGTTACCTCCTTGCGTTACTACTGGATGTTGCTGCGCCTGTTCGTACATGACCTTTATCGCGCCGTTTCCGCCCAGTACATGATAAGCATTGTACATATCGTTCAAATTTTCCAAATTATAAACTTCTATGTACCCCTTTTCATCTGACCTATGGCAGATATGAATAATTTTCGTCCGCAGCAAACTTCGGATAGCATCATCGCGTGCTTCGGCTTTAGCTTCATATTTTTGGTACAATCCCCACGCTACTTTAAAAATGCCAATCTGTACTGTAAGGCTTAACAACTCTGCCCAGTGCTCCATTATAAAATCCACTTATAAACTCCCCCTGTCACTATTTGCGCCTATAAAAAACATTATAGTCAGCACGGTTACTACCATGCCTGCAATATAACCTAAAATAAAATCAATCAA
>USHB01000214.1 GCA_900554395.1 uncultured Phascolarctobacterium sp. | reverse complement strand
AGCTATTATTAAGGCATATTTAAACAGAAAATTGAGATTAAGAGGTGCAACCAAATATTTAAAGGAGGAATTTACGGTGAGTATAAATGAAAATTCTAAAAATAAACCATATAACTTAGGAAGATTATTCGCTGTATATGAGCATATACAGGATGCTGCTTCCGGGAAAGCTGTTAATGCCACAATAAAAGACAGATATTTTAGTTCTGCAATGTCTACACCTGCAAAGGTATTTCCATTGCTTGCAAAATTAGCGGCAATTCATTTAGAAAAAATATCTAAAGAAGGGGATAGAATTTATTTAGAAAAACAAATTACAGAAATTATTAATCTTTTAGATGAAGAAAACGGATTATTTTTCCCAAGACAATTAAGCTTGGAAGAGCAGGGGAATTTTTATGTAGGTTATTATCATCAAGTGCAAAAACGCTATACCAAAAAGGAGGCTGAAAAATAATGAGTGAAGTAATTAAAAACCGTTATGATTTTGTGGTATTGTTTGATGTGGAAAATGGTAATCCTAATGGTGACCCGGATGCAGGCAATATGCCTCGTGTTGATGCAGAAACAGGTTATGGGATAGTTACAGATGTTTGCTTAAAGCGAAAAATAAGAAATTATATAGAGGCAGCTTGTGAAGATAAGGACGGTTATCGAATTTATATTAAAGATAATGTTCCGCTTGAAAGAAGTGATAAAGAGGCTTATGAATATTTAAATGTAGAAGAAGGCAAAGCAAAAGAATTAAAGAAAAATGACCCGAATGCAGATTTAAAAATTAGAGATTTTATGTGCCGTAATTTCTTTGATGTTCGTACTTTTGGTGCGGTTATGACTACTTTTGTAAAAGCTTCTTTAAATTGTGGACAGGTGCGTGGACCTGTACAGTTTGGCTTTGCACGCAGTGTAGAACCAGTTTTGCCGCAGGAGATTACAATTACAAGGGTTGCAATTACAACAGAAAAAGATGCATTAATTAAAAATACAGAAATCGGACGAAAATTTATTATTCCTTATGCTTTATATAAAGCGGAGGGATATGTATCAGCAAACTTAGCACGTAAAGTTACTGGGTTTAGTGAAGAAGATTTACAACTTTTATGGAAAGCAATCATTAATATGTTTGAATGTGACCGTGCAGCAGCGCGCGGCAATATGGCTGTACGTGAACTGATTGTATTCAAACATGACAGTGAGCTTGGCGAAGCACCAGCATATAAACTCTTTGATACTGTAAAAATCACTAAAAATAATCCGGAAAAACCGGCACGTGCTTATAGTGATTATACGGTTACTATTGATGAAAGCAAAATTCCTGCTGGTGTTACTATGCAGCGTATGATATGAAAGACTATAAAGATGAAGAACTGTTAATGCTCTCTGGCATTCAGCACTTTGTATTTTGCCGTAGGCAATGGGCTTTAATTCATTTAGAAAACCAGTGGATGGAAAACCTTAAAACAACTGAAGGCATGATTATGCATGAAAAATGCCACGATGAATATTTAACGGAATCGCGCGGAGATTTATTTATCATGCGTGGTTTAAGGTTTACATCCGCTGCTTTAGGCGTTAGCGGGCAATGTGATGTTGTGGAGTTTTACCGCCGCAGCGATGATAAAGGCGCTGTTTTGCATGGCAAGCCCAGAACATGGGATGTTTGCCCGGTAGAATATAAGCGTGGTAAAAGTAAAAACGGACTTGAAGATATTTCTCAATTATGTGGGCAGGCATTGTGTCTTGAAGAAATGTTCAGTTGCCATATTGTATATGGATATTTATATTATGGTGAACCACGTAAACGCCAAAAGGTTATTTTTACGGATGAGTTGCGTGAACAGGTGAAAAATATGCTTAAAGAAATGCATGAATATTATCGCCGCGAATATACGCCTAAAGTAAAAACAACTCCGAAATGCAGAAGTTGTTCATTAAAAGACTTATGCCTGCCGAAGCTTTGCAAAAACATTTCTGTCGCGGCATATTACAATAAAAATTTAGGGGCAGATGAATGATGAAAAAGCTGCTTAACACATTGTTTGTAGTTTCACCGGACACTTATCTTGCGTTAGAAAATGAAAATGTTGTTATTTATCAGGGTGATGAAGTATTACGCAGAATTCCGCTTCTGACACTGGAAAATATTTTGTATTTTGGTTATAAAGGTGCGAGTCCTGCGTTAATGGGAGCATGTGCCAAACGCAATATAGGATTATGTTTTTTGAGACCGGGTGGCAGGTTTTTAGCGCGTGTTTGCGGGGAATCGTACGGTAATGTGCTTTTGCGCAAAGAGCAATACCGTATTTCAGATAATCCGCAAGCTGCATGCACCTTTGCAAGAAATTTTATTGCAGGCAAAATTTACAATGCGCGCAGTGTAATCAGGAGAGCGCTGCGCGATCATCCGTTAAGCGTAGATACAAATGCATTGGAAAACGTAAGCACAGAATTAATGCAAAGCGTTAGATTAGCCCGTGTTTGCACAAATTTAGATGAACTCCTCGGTATAGAAGGCAATGCGGCTAAACTGTATTTTAGCGTTTTTAATAATTTAATTTTAAATAATAAAACTATTTTTTATTTTATTGGAAGAATTAAACGTCCTCCCGGTGATGCAGTAAATGCTATGCTGTCATTTGTTTATGTATTG
>USHB01000213.1 GCA_900554395.1 uncultured Phascolarctobacterium sp. | reverse complement strand
CTTGGGCTGTCCGCCGCCGCCGATGCAGCCGCCAGGGCATGCCATTACTTCTATAAACTGGTAATCGGCAGTGCCGTTTTTAATACGTTCCATCATTTCCATGGCAGATTTAAGGGTATGTACAACTGCAATTTTAACTTTTTGCCCGGCAATTTCAATTTCTGCCTCACGGGTGTATTCCATACCGCGCACTTCAGTATAATCAACACGCGGCAAATCCTGTCCGCTTAAAACATCTGCCACCGTACGCAGGGCTGCTTCCATAACGCCGCCCGTTGTACCGAAAATTACGCCTGCGCCGCTGCCTGTGCCAAGCGGAGAATCGAAACTTTCTTCCGGCAAATGTTTAAAATCAATGCCTGCTTCACGAATCATACGGCCAAGTTCACGCGTTGTAATGACAATATCAACATCGCGGTAACCGGACGCACACATTTCAGGCCTTGCAGCTTCCGCTTTTTTAGCTGTGCACGGCATAACGGATACGCTGACAATTTTGGCAGGGTCAATTCCGGCTTTTTCAGGATAATAGGTTTTAGCTACGGCGCCAAACATCTGCTGCGGTGATTTAGCAGTAGACAAATGGTCTAAAAGTTCCGGGTATTTAAGTTCTATCATATTAACCCAGCCCGGGCTGCACGAAGTAATCATCGGCAGCTTGCCGCCGTTTTGCAGACGGTCGATAAATTCGTAACCTTCTTCCATTATAGTAAGGTCGGCAGAAAAATCAGTATCAAAAACTTTGTCAAAGCCAAGATGGCGCAAAGCCGCAACCATTTTGCCCGTTACAATGCTGCCCGGTTCCATGCCAAGTTCTTCGCCGATTGCGACACGTACAGAAGGCGCTGTCTGCACAATAACGATTTTATCCGGGTCATTAATGGCATCCCATACTTTTTCGGTATCATCACGTTCAACAATAGCGCCGGTCGGACATACGCTTGCGCACTGACCGCAGTAGCTGCAAGCAACTTCACCAAGGTCACATTCAAAAGCTGTGGAAACAATAGTATCAAACCCGCGGTTAGCAAAACTGTAAACATTCATGCCCTGCACATCGCGGCAAACGCGGATGCAGCGGCCGCAGAGAATGCATTTTTCCTGGTCGCGCACAAGGCACGGATTGCTGCCGTCAATAGTATGTGCTTTACGCTCACCGCCTTCAAAGCGGATTTTGCGCAAGCCAAGGTCAGCGGCAATTTTTTGCAGTTCGCAGTCACCGCTTTTCTGGCAGGAAAGACAATCTTTAGGATGGTTTGCCAGAAGCAGTTCTACAACCATGCGGCGCGCGGCACGCACTTTCGGCGTATTGGTTTTTACTACCATGCCCTCTGCCACCGGATATACGCAGGAAGCGACAAGCGTTCTTGCTCCGCTTGCTTCAACAACGCACAAACGGCATGCACCTTCAGGCGCAAGTTCCGGATGGTAGCACAAAGTAGGAATGTAAATGCCTGCGCTGCGTGCAGCTTCTAATATAGTAGCGTTTTTAGGGGCCTGTACAGTTTGCCCATTGATTGTCAAGGTAACCATTTCCATTTTTATGCCCCCCTTAACCTTTTACTATTGCTTTAAACGGACAGGCTGCCATGCAGGCTCCGCATTTAATGCATTTAGTAGTATCAATAACATGCTGGCTGCGCGGCGTGCCGCTGATTGCCTGAACCGGGCACTGACGTGCGCACAGGCCGCAGCCTTTGCACTGTTCGGTAATTTTATAATTGGCAAGTTTTTCGCAAACGCCTGCCGGACAGCGTTTTTCTTTAATATGCGCTTCGTATTCATCGCGGAAATATTTAAGCGTGCTGAGTACCGGGTTAGGCGCGCTCTGGCCCAAGCCGCACAGCGCAGTTTCTTTTATATTGCGTGCAAGTTCTTCCAAAAGTTCAATATCGCCTTCACGCCCCTGCCCTTCAGTAATGCGGGTTAAAATTTCCAGCATACGTTTGGTGCCTTCGCGGCAGGGCGTACATTTGCCGCAGGATTCAGACTGCGTAAAATTAAGGAAGAATTTGGCAACGTCCACCATGCAGGTGTCCTCATCCATAACAACCAAGCCGCCGCTGCCCATCATCGCTCCGGCAGAAATTAACGAATCGTAATCAACGGAAAGGTCAAGCATGGATTCCGGCAGACAGCCGCCGGACGGACCGCCGATTTGCACGGCTTTAAATTTTTTGCCGCCGGTAATACCGCCGCCGATATCGAAAATAATTTCGCGCATAGTAATGCCCATCGGCACTTCAGCAAGGCCGGTATTGTTAATTTTGCCGGTAAGGGCAAATACTTTGGTGCCTCTGGATTTTTCCGTGCCGAAACCGCAGTACCAATCTGCGCCGTTAGTAATAATAGAAGCAATATTTGCAAAAGTTTCTACGTTATTAATATTGGTAGGTTTGCCCCACAAGCCGCTGACGGCAGGAAACGGCGGACGCGGACGCGGCTCGCCGCGCTTGCCCTCGATGGAGGTCATCAGCGCGGTTTCCTCGCCGCAGACGAAAGCGCCGGCGCCAAGCCTGATGTCGATGTTAAAGTTAAAGCCGCTGTTCATGATGTTGTTGCCGAGCAGACGGTTCTTTTTGCAGGCTTTGATTGCTTTTTCGATCCTTTCCACCGCCAGCGGATATTCCGCGCGGATGTAAAACCAGCCTTCGGT
>USHB01000212.1 GCA_900554395.1 uncultured Phascolarctobacterium sp. | reverse complement strand
GCCGCGCTCCGTAACGCCGATAACGCTGGTGATAAGGTTCACCGCCGTACCGCAGATAAAACGCCCCGGTTCACACCAGATTTCCACGCCCGGAAAATCTTCATCAAGGCGGGCATTAATCTGCTGCAGCATTTCCTTAAGGTTAAAACGCACCCTCGGTTCGGGAATCGGAAAACCGCCGCCAATATCCATAATACGAAGCTGCATGCCGTTGGCTGCCGCTTCTTCAAAAATTTCACGCGCAATATCAAGAGCGTTTAAATACGGGTCTGCGCTTGTTGTCTGGCTGCCTACATGAAAAGCAATGCCGGCAGCATCAAGCCCTGCCGCTTTTGCCTTTTGCAAAAGTTCTAAAGCCTGCTCGCGCGCTGCGCCAAATTTTTTATTCAAATCGACATGTGCCGAAGAATTATCTATTCTGATGCGCAAAAGAGCCGTTGCACCCGGGCACTCGCGCGCTATTTTATCTATTTCACCTGCGCTGTCAAAGGTCGTCTTGCTCACACCGGCGGTGCAGCATGCACGCAATCCGTTCACTGTTTTCATCGGGTTTGCGTAAATCATCCTGCTGCCTTCAACACCCAAAGAAGCAAGTTCCATAATTTCGCCGTCAGAAGCCACGTCAAAGTTAGAGCCAAGGTCACGCATCAACTCTAAAATACGCCTGTGGGGATTTGCCTTAATAGCGTAATAAACCTTAACGCGCGGCATATAAGTACGCAGAAGATTATAATTTTTCTCAATCTGTTCCAAAGAAAGCACTAAAAGCGGAGTGCCGTAAGCCTTAGCCAGCGCTTCCGTTTCCTGCCTGTTAAGTTGAAAATATTTTTCTTTTTTCATATCCACTCTCCCCTTGCCAATGCATTAATTAACGTATATGATTGTACCACAATTTTCAGAAAGTACAATAGGAAAATGAAAGAAATTACAAATTTTTAAAGGAGTTTCAACCAAAACTAAAATAATCACGGATAGCGGCAAATTTAAGCTGAAAATTGCTGATTTTTTGCGTTTTTTTGCACAAAACTGCTTATATAAAATATTGTGGAAGAAACTGCACCGCAATGCAAAATACGGAAAACAAAAAAGGCCCTGCCTTTTAAGGCAGAGCCGTAAATATTAAATTGTTTATTTTTCCGGTGCGGCAATAACATCGCAGCCCATGTAAGGACGCAGAACTTCCGGAATAACAACGCTGCCGTCAGCCTGCTGATAGTTTTCCAAAATAGCGCAGACGGTACGTCCAACAGCAAGGCCGGAACCGTTAAGGGTATGTACATATTCCGGTTTTGCCTTTGCATCGCGGCGGAAACGGATATTTGCGCGGCGTGCCTGGAAATCAAGACAGTTGGAACAGCTGGAAATTTCGCGGTACATATTGGCGGCAGGCAGCCAAACTTCAAGGTCATAAGTAGTGGCGCTGCTGAAGCCCAAATCGCCGGTGCAGAGACGGACAACACGATACGGCAGGCCCAGTAATTGCAGCAGGTGCTCTGCGTTATGGGTCAGCTTGTCAAGTTCTTCCCAGCTTGTTTCCGGTTTAACAATTTTAACCATTTCAACTTTGTTGAACTGGTGCTGACGGATTAAGCCGCGGGTATCGCGTCCTGCGCTGCCTGCTTCACTGCGGAAGCATGCGCTGTAAGCGGTGTAGTATTTCGGCAGGTCGGCATCGTTTAAAATTTCACCGGCATGATAGTTGGTTAAGGTTACTTCTGCCGTCGGAATTAAATAATAATCCAAACCTTCCAGTTTGAACATATCTTCGGCAAATTTCGGCAGTTGGCCTGTGCCGAACAAAGTATTGCTGTTAGCCATGAACGGCGTAAACATTTCGGTGTAGCCGTGTTCTTTAGTGTTAATATCAAGGAAGAAATTAATTACGGCGCGTTCCAGACGGGAACCAAGGCCTTTATAGAAGGTAAAACGCGCGCCGGTAACTTTGGCTGCACGGTCAAAATCCAGAATGCCAAGGTTTTCGCCAATATCCCAGTGGGCTTTAGGCTCAAAATCAAATTTGCGCGGTTCGCCCCAGCGGCGTACTTCCGGATTGTCAGAATCATCTTCGCCAACCGGCACATCTGCAGCGGGCATATTAGGAATGGTGTATAAAATAGCGTTAAGTTCGCCTTCAATTTCTTTCAGTTTGGCATCGCCTGCGGCAATTTCTTCACCCAGTGCACGTACTGCTGCCATCTGCGCATCGGCGTTTTCACCGGCTTTTTTCATGCGGCCGATTTCCTGAGATGCGCTGTTGCGCTGGTTTTTCAGTTTTTCAACGCTTAAAATAACTTCGCGGCGCTGTTTGTCCAGCTCTAAAAAAGCGTCTAAATCTATTTTGGAATGGCGCTTAGCCAGTGCTTCCTTCACCGCATCAGGATTTTCCCTGACAAAATTCATGTCTAACATGTTCATTCCTCCAAATTAGCTTCTTTCAATAATACTATTATTGTAGCACAAACAGCGGTAATATAAAAGTAAAACGCTTAAAGGTTTTTGAAATAAAATGCCTTTTTTAAAAAATTTTTTACAAAAACACTTGACGGATGCCGGTAAAACAGTTATACTATCTCTTGCACAGTTCTAAAACTTGCTTGGCCCATTAGCTCAGTTGGTAGAGCACCTGACTCTTAATCAGGGTGTCGTAGGTTCGAGGCCTACATGGGTCACCATGTGGCCGGTTGGTCAAGC
>USHB01000211.1 GCA_900554395.1 uncultured Phascolarctobacterium sp. | reverse complement strand
TTTCCTTCTGTGCCAACTACACCAGGAACCTCCTGATATTGCGGTGCCTGCTGCGGCTGTGCTTCTTCTGCCGGCACAGTAATTACTTCCGGCGGAACAGGTGCCGGAGTGCCGCTGTTATCATCAGGCGGCTGTTCATTTTTATCCAAAATACGCCCGTATTTCATAAGCTGTTCAATTTCACTGCCTTCAAGCGTTTCTCTTTCAATAAGCGCCTGAGCAATCAAATGCAGCTTATCCATATTGTTTTGCAGCAATTCTTCTGTTTTCTGATAAGCTTCGTCAAGGAATTTACGGATTTCCTTATCAATTTTTGCTGCAATTTCTTCACTATAATTTTTATCGCGTGCAATATCGCGCCCAAGGAATACCTGGTCCTGGCGGTGCCCAAAGGTTACCGGGCCAAGTTCGGTGCTTATGCCGTATTCGCAAATCATCTGCCGCGCCAGTGAAGTAGCACGCTGCAAATCGTTGCTTGCGCCGCTGGAAATTTCTTTCAGCACCAGTGCTTCAGCAACACGGCCGCCCAAAAGAACTTTCAGTTCATCAAGCATTTCGCTCTTGGTTGCATAATAGCGGTCTTCTTTAGGCAGGCTTAAAGTATAGCCGCCTGCCCTGCCGCGCGGAATAATGGTAACTTTATGCACAGGGTCAGCATTATCAAGCAGCATGCCGATAAGCGTATGCCCGCCTTCATGGTAGGCAGTAAGGCGTTTTTCCTTATCGCTGATAACTCTGCTGCGGCGTTCCGGCCCCATAATAACACGTTCTGCCGCTTCTTCCATATCAGGCATGTTAATCTGCTTTTTGTTTTTACGGGCCGCCATCAAAGCAGCCTCGTTAACAAGGTTGCTTAAATCCGCACCGGTAAAACCGGGGGTGCGCCTTGCAATAACATCCAGTTCAACATCATTGGCAACCGGTTTGCCTTTTACATGTACTTTCAAAATCTGCTGACGGCCTTTAATATCCGGACGATCAACAACAATCTGGCGGTCAAAACGGCCCGGACGCAAAAGCGCAGGGTCAAGAATATCCGGACGGTTGGTTGCGGCAATCATAATAATGCCTTCGTTGGCACCAAAACCATCCATTTCAACCAATAACTGGTTCAAGGTCTGTTCGCGTTCGTCATGCCCGCCGCCAAGACCGGCTCCGCGCTGACGGCCAACAGCATCAATTTCATCAATAAACACAATGCACGGTGCGCTTTTTTTAGCCTGTTCAAACAAATCGCGCACACGCGAAGCGCCTACGCCGACAAACATTTCCACAAAATCAGAACCGGAAATGCTGAAAAACGGTACGCCCGCTTCGCCGGCAACTGCTTTGGCAAGCAGCGTTTTGCCTGTGCCCGGGGGGCCGTATAAAAGTACGCCTTTGGGTATTTTGGCGCCGAGGTCATTATATTTTTTAGGATGTTTTAAAAATTCAACAACTTCTTCCAGTTCCTGCTTTGCTTCATCGGCACCGGCAACATCCTTAAACGTTACTTTAATTTTATCCTCGTCATAACGGCGCGCACGGCTTTTACCAAAATTCATCACGCCGCGGCCGCCACCGCCGCCCTGCATCTGCTGCATCATAAAGAACCATACTGCAACTATCAGAATCATCGGCAGCAACTGGTTCAAAACCGAAGTCCACCAAGGAGGCTCCGGCGGCAGTTCAGCTTTAATTTCAATATCGCGTGCCCTTAAAGTCGGTATCAGGCTTTCATCTTTAGGAACAACGGTAGTAAAATCACTGCCGTCTTTCAGCTTGCCTCTGATGACGTTTTCAACTATTGTTACCTGCTGTACCTCATCCTGCTGTACATGCTTCATAAAAGCGGTATAAGTAATATCCGTTTTGGGCGCAGTATTGGCAGTATAAGAATCAATCATCCAGATAGCGCAGATGATTATCATCAGATAAACAAAAACATTTTTCAAAAATTTATTCAAGGACTTCCCTCCTTAACTGCTGTAAAAATAGTTCAATGCTAATTTTATATTATAATATAATCTTTGTATTTCTACAACAGTTATTATTTGGCATAAACTTCAGGTTTAAGTACGCCGATAAAGGGTAAATTACGGTAATCACCGGCATAATCAAGCCCGTAACCGACAACAAATTCGTCCGGAATTTCAAAGCCGACATAATCTGCATTCAGCTTATTTACGCGGCGGCTCGGTTTATCGCACAAAGCAACTTTTTTTATGGAAGCGGGTTTGCGTGTTTGCAAAAGTCTGGTAATTGCTTCCATGGTTACGCCGCTGTCGATAATATCGTCTACCAAAAGCACATGGCAGCCTTCAATATTTTCAGAACAGCTTAAACGCACATCAACATTGCCGCTGGTTTCCGTGCTGTTGCCGTAAGAAGAAGCAACCATAAAATCAATGCGCATCGGCAAACCAATAGCCAGAGAAATGTCGGTAAAAAAGTAAATAGCGCCTTTCAAAAGTCCAATCATTACAATTTTGTCTTTATCTTTATAATCTTCACGGATTTGTGCGCCGAGTTCCTGTACACGGTTTTTTATTTCTTCTTCTGATAATAAAACTTTTGCAATATCTTCGTTCATTTTATTCATCCTTTCCTTTGGCAAGCCTCATTACAAGCCATTTTCCTTCCGGCTTTATTTTCCACCCGGCCTGCCTCATGCCTATTATCCATAAAACATTGCTGCCTGCTGTTATAAGTATTTTT
>USHB01000210.1 GCA_900554395.1 uncultured Phascolarctobacterium sp. | reverse complement strand
AGCGTTTTATGTCAACTAACATTATCAGAGTGGAATATATGTGTTCGCGCTGCGGGATGAGAGCTACAAAAGGAAAAATGGATGGAAAACCTGACCCGGGACGATGCCCGAAAAATAATAACAAGCATCATTCATGGGTTGTTAACCGTAATTTTTATAGGGCAGGCACAGAACCAAAACTTGATTATCATAGAATAGAATATATGTGCAGGCACTGCGGCGCCAGACATACTAAAGGTGCAAGAGACGGCAAACCGGAGCCGGGTATTTGCCCAAGACGGACTAACGGACAGCCTCATGCATGGGTAGTGCAAAGAAAATACTAAAACCGCAATTTATATTGCGCAGTTGGAAGGTACATTAATGAATGATATAGATTCTATAATTGCCGGGCTAATATTGAAGGAAATAGAAAAGTATATCGAAAATATACCTAATGAAAAAGCACAGGTGGTTTGCCTAGCGTATAGCGAGCAGGTTGTGCCACTGCTTGTAAAACAAATGCATTCCGATAATCAGGATTTTGCTTTTTTTATCGATGTAGCCAGACAGCAGATAGAAACAGAACTCAGAAACCTGAAACCGCAAATTAACAATTATGCGGCGCAATGTTTATTTGCAATTCTACATAAGGTGGCTGAAAAAATTCCTGATGAACAGGCAAAAGCTTTACTGGAAGAAGAAGTTTACCAAATAGCTTCCTCCGGAATAAGTTCGTTTATTGATGAAGAAAGCTGGGATGCAGCTGTTTATGAAATTAAAGGGAAAATAAAAAATACATCTGTTTCATATGCCAAAAACATAAGCCATCAGGCCATAGAAAAAGCTAAACAGTATCTTCCTGAAAATGAATATGCATTAGCTGTATGTGATGAAGCTGATATTTTGGCGGCTGAAATAATACAGGCAGTTGCAAATGGCAGCGATGTTGATGCAATTTGCCGCTTAGCTGAACAGCAGGCCAAAGACCGTCTGACAAAATATGGCACGGATTACATTAATGATATAGCCGAAAAAAGCATTAAGGCAGGCGCTAAAAAACTCTATGTTTCAGGTAAGGGCAGCAGAAAAATAAATAAAAGAATAAATGATGCCGCTGATGTTGTGAGTAATTCTTTAACAGGGCGCATAACGGATAATGTGATTTCGGTAGCTTCCGGTGAAAAAGATGCTGCGGAAGCAGCAAAGGATATAGCCGTTGGAACGGCTAAGGACAGCGCGGCAAATTATATGCAAAAACATGGCGCTGAACTTGCTGCGGAAGCTATTGAGGCAATAACAAAAAAAGCAGCCGAAAAGATTGCCAATGACACAGCCAAAAAAGCAGTGCTTGATGCAGGAGCGAAACTTGCCAACGCCAATACATTAACTGCCATTGCAGGCGGTGTAATTGATATTGGTTCAGCAATTAATGCTTATATGAATGGCGAGATTACCAAAAGCCAAATGCTTAGAAGCATTGGCGAACAAGGCTCAAACGTATGTCTTTCCACCGTTTATGCAACTATTGGTGCGGCGGCAGGCGGACCCGTTGGCGCAGCCATAGGTTCTATGATTGGTTATATGGCAAGCAGTATGCTGTATGGTGCTGTGCTTACGCAGTTTGATAAAGAAGACCTTGCCCGGGAAAGAGCAGAACAAACCCATGCATTTTGTGAAGCTGCAATAAAAGAAATGCGCAGGCAGCGGCTGGAGTTTGAGCAAAAATCTTCTGCCTTGCTGAAAAACAGGGCGAAAGCAATTATGGCAGGCTTTGCTATGATTGATGAAGCTATATTGAGCAGTGATTTTGACAGGCTGAGCAATGGTTTGAACACTATTGCCCAATCATTCGGAAGGGAACTGCAATTTACAACATTTAAAGAATTTGATGATTTTATGAACAGTGATGAAAGTTTTGTATTATAATTCATAATAAATTTTTTTAGGAGGTTTTATTATGCCGTTACCGTTTATTTTAGGAGGATTAGCTGTGGCAGCAGGCGCCTTCGGCGTAAAAAAAGGGCTTGATGCCAGAGAGGACATGGAAGAAGCACAGGATTTGCTTGAGTGTGCTAAAGAAATGTCTGCGGAAGCAGAAAACTCTATCGAAAAATCCCGTAAGGGAACTGCAATAACTATTGAAAATTTAGGCAAAACCAAAATAAAAATTTTGTCTACTTCAATGAAAAAATTTGTTGAGGAATTTTCTAAAATAAAAAATGTCGATTTTCAAAACAGTATTGGTTTGGAAGAATTAAAAGATTTTACCCCCGATAGCTGTGATTTCAGTAATTTGCGGCAGGCCAGCTTTAAAGCCTCCGATTTGGCAAGCGGCGGACTTGGCGGTATTGCCGCAGGTTCTCTTATGGCTGCCGGAACATACGGTGCTGTCGGCACAGCAACATTTGGTGCGGTAGCATCAACCGGTACGGCAATAGCAGGGCTTAGCGGCGCGGCTGCAACCAATGCCACACTGGCATGGCTGGGCGGCGGCTCTTTGGCAGCAGGCGGCTTTGGCATGGCAGGCGGTATGATGGTTCTTGGCGGTTTGGTTGCCGGACCTGCACTGGCAGTAGGCGGGGTGTTTATGGCATCTAAAGCAAAAGAAGCATTGTACGAAGCTGAAGAATATTACGATAAAGCAAGAGCTTTTAAAGAACAGGCAAAAAACATTTGTAGCAACCTTAAGGCTATTGATAAAAGGGCAAAACAGATAGATTCCGTACTGGAAA
>USHB01000209.1 GCA_900554395.1 uncultured Phascolarctobacterium sp. | reverse complement strand
CGTAAGTTGAAAGAAGCCGGTATCGGCACATATATTTTGTTTCAGGAAACCTACCATAAAGAAAGTTACGAAAAACTGCATCCGTTCGGGCCTAAGAGCAACTATGCCTACCATACAGAAGCTATGGACCGCGCGATGGAAGGCGGCATAGACGATGTAGGTCTTGGCGTACTTTTCGGTTTGGAACTGTACCGTTACGAATTTGCAGGGCTTTTAATGCATGCTGAACATCTGGAAGCAGTGCATGGCGTCGGTCCGCACACTATCAGCGTTCCGCGTATCTGCCCGGCGGATGATATTGACCCGAGTACCTTTGATAACGGCATCAGTGACGATATTTTTGAAAAACTTGTTGCCTGCATTCGCATCAGCGTGCCTTACACCGGCATGATTGTATCGACCCGTGAAAGCCAGCGTGCGCGTGAAAGAGTGCTGCACCTTGGCATTTCACAAATCAGCGGCGGCTCACGCACCAGTGTAGGCGGCTATGCCGAACCGCAGAAAGAAAATGATTCCGCACAGTTTGATATCAGCGATAACCGCACCTTGGATGAAGTTGTCGGCTGGCTGATGGAAATGGGATATATTCCGAGCTTCTGCACCGCATGCTACCGCGCAGGACGTACTGGCGACCGTTTTATGAGCCTTTGCAAGAGCGGGCAGATTCAAAACTGCTGCCACCCCAACGCACTGATGACTTTAAAAGAATATCTTGTCGATTATGCATCGCCTCATGTTAAAGAATTAGGCGATAAACTTATTGCCAAAGAAATATTCAATATTCCTAACGAAAAAGTACGCTCGCTTGTTGAAAAACATTTAAAAGATATAGAACAGGGAGAACGCGATTTCAGAATTTAAAAAGATTGACAATTTAAAGCACATGCAATAAAATTTATATATGTTTTTTATTTAAGCCGCTTTTTTAAGCGGCTGATTATTTTTGAAAGGCGTTGATATTTTGCTGGAAAATCTGTTCAAACTGAAGGAAAACGGCACTAATGCCCGCACCGAGATGCTGGCCGGCCTGACTACCTTTATGACCATGGCGTACATTCTTGCGGTTAACCCTGCCATTTTATCGGCAACTGGCATGGATGCAGGCGCAATTTTTACTGCTACGGCAATCTCAAGCTGCATTGGTACGCTTTTAATGGCGGCTTTTGCCAACTATCCGTTTGCACTGGCTCCGGGCATGGGGCTTAACGCATTTTTTGCCTATACAGTTGTTGGGCAAATGGGTTATTCCTGGCAGGTGGCTTTGGCTGCTGTATTTATCGAAGGCATCATCTTTTTACTGTTATCTCTTACACCGGTGCGCGAAGCAATTTTTAATTCCATCCCGGCGGCGCTTAAATTTGGCGTAACCGGCGGCATTGGCCTTTTTATTGCTTTTATCGGCCTGCAAAACGCACACATTGTAGTTGACAGCGTAACTTTGGTAAAAATTTATCCGTTTAAAGCTGCTATTGCCAATGGAGAAATTTTTTCTACCGGCATGGGCGCAATTATTGCTTTAATCGGCGTGCTGCTGACTGCAATTTTAATGGCTAAAAATGTGCGCGGCGGTATTTTAATCGGCATTTTGGGCACATGGATTATCGGCATGCTGGCAGAAGTTGTTGGCTTATATGTGCCGAATCCGGAACTTGGCATGTTCTCCGCTTTCCCGGATTTTTCCAAAGGGCTTTATGTTCCGAGCATTATGCCTACTGTAATGCAGATGGACTTTACCGGCATTTTAACATTTAATTTTGTTACCGTAATGCTTTCTTTTATGTTTGTAGATTTGTTCGATACGCTCGGTACGTTAATTGGCGTTGCTTCTAAAGCGAAAATGCTTGATAAAGACGGCAAACTGCCGCATATTAAAGGCGCGCTGCTGGCAGACAGCACGGCAACCATTGCCGGTGCCATGCTCGGTACTTCTACCGTAACTACTTTTGTAGAAAGTTCTTCCGGTGTAATGGCTGGCGGACGTACCGGTTTAACGGCGGTTACCGTTGCAGGTTTGTTCCTGCTTTCCTTGCTGTTTGCGCCTATCTTTCTGGCAATACCGGCATTTGCCACAGCACCTGCGCTGATTATAGTAGGCTTTTTAATGCTGGGTACAGTGCTGAATATCGATTTTAATAATATTGCAGAAGCAGTACCTGCTTTTGTTGCTATCATTGCCATGCCGTTTATGTATTCCATTTCCGAAGGTATTTCTCTTGGCGTTATTTCCTATGTTTTCATTAATATGGTAATGGGCAGCGAAGCACGTCAAAAAATCAGCGGCATTATGTATGTATTGGCAATACTGTTTATTTTAAAATACATTTTTGTATAAATAACAAAATTGAAAATCTTGTTTGAATAAGGGCTCAACCTTTGGTTGAGCCCTTATTTTTTATTGCCGGAGTAGTGCAACGCGTCACATTGCCTTATCGGCTTACAGTAAAAAAGTACGATTTTCTCTAAACAGGTCTTTACTGGGGGGGCAAATGTGTTATAATGGGCTTGTATAAAAGGGTCGGACACAAGATTTTAGCCTTCTCCTCAGGAATGCTTTTTAGGAGTGTCCTACCGCAAGTACCCCTTTTGTACAAATTAAGGCCTCGCCAATTCCTCAGGGGCAAGGCCTTACCGGTTGTTTATACTGCGTAAAGAGAAAAGTTAAGCGCAACTAAGCATTTGCTGTAGTAGAGGAAACCAGGAGACTCGCACTTAATGCAAAAGCCCAAAACGTAAAACTTCTTCCCTTAACGCATTATAAAAATATAA
>USHB01000208.1 GCA_900554395.1 uncultured Phascolarctobacterium sp. | reverse complement strand
TAAAACAAAACCGGTGAAGGTTGTCGTTGTTACCGGCAAACCGGGCAGCGGCAAAAGCAAAGTTTTAAGAGAAGCGGCAGCAGATAAAAAATGGGATTATATTGACTGCCGTCTGCTGATTACCGAACAGTTTTTGGAAATTCCTCCCGCAGAACGCAGGAATAAAGCGGCAGAAATGATGATTGAAATTTTGGATACCTACAACTCTGATGTTGTATTGCTGGACCGCCTGCAAACTTTGTTTGTACCTGTGTTCCATATAGATATTGCAGAACTTCTTGCAAAACTCAGCGAAAAATATGTTATCGTAACGGCATGGCCGGGATATATGGAAGACGGCAAACTTTGCTATGACAAGTTTGACGGCACCGAGTCCATCCGTATCAGCGCCGAGGGCTTTACCCTCTGGAATGTAGATTAATACCGGTTTTATAACTGTTGAGGGGGTTATCATGGCACAGGCAAAAGGAAGATTGGCAGTGCTTACGGGTGGCGGTGACTGCCCGGGATTGAACGCGGTTATCAGAGCGGTTGTAAAGACAGCGCTTAAGAACGGTTACGAGATTTATGGTATAGAGAACGGATTCAATGGTTTGATTACCGGAACTATGAAACTGATGGATTACCAGTCTGTATCAGGGATCCTTCCGCGTGGAGGGACGATCTTAGGAACGACTAACCGTGATAACCCCTTCCACTTTGCCGTGGAAGAAAACGGCAAATATGTTTTTTACGATAAACGTGATGCAGTAGTTAAAAATCTGCGTGACAGGCAGATTGAAGCACTTGTTGTTATTGGCGGGGACGGCAGCCTTAATATCGCGGCAAAACTTGCTGCGGAATGCAATGTTAATGTGGTGGGAGTGCCCAAGACGATTGACAACGATTTGCAGTGTACGGAAAGAACCTTCGGTTTTGACACTGCAATGGCAATGGCGACAGAAGCATTAGACAGGCTGCATACTACGGCAGAATCACATCACCGCGTAATGGCGCTTGAAGTAATGGGCCGTTATGCCGGATGGATTGCCCTGCATTCAGGAATTGCAGGCGGTGCCGATGTAATTTTACTGCCGGAAATCCCTTACGATATAAACTCTGTTCTGCGTAAGATAGAAGAGCGCAGAAGCAGCGGTAAAAAGTTCAGTATTATTGTTGTGGCTGAAGGTGCGAAACCGATTGGAGGTGAGCTGTCCGTAGCCAGAGTAGTTGAAGGAAGTTTTGAACCGCTCCGCCTTGGCGGTGCAGGCGAAAAACTCGTACGTGAAATTGAAAATCGGACAGGCATTGAATCGCGGTGTACAGTATTAGGTTATTTACAGCGCGGCGGATCGCCTACAGCGTTTGACAGGGTGCTTTCCACCCGCTACGGTGTAGCAGCAGCCGAAGCTTGCATACGCAAGGAATACAACGTAATGGTGTCACTGCAAAACGACAAAATTGTAACGGAACCTATTGCTAAGGTTGCCTCAAAACCACGGTTAGTCCCGATAGACAGTGAAATTATACGCACAGGCAGACAAATGGGTTTATGTTTTGGTGACTGAAGCGTCGTAAAACGGATTATTCAGCGGCAACGATATACAAAAGGCAGCGGTTATGGACGCCGCTGCCTTTGCTTTTGCTTTTTTAAGGTTATTTTAATGTCAGCTTGGTATATTTTAGTTGGCGAATTGCCAAAATCATAGTATAATAAAACATTATATGCAATTAAAGCCTTAAGGCAGAAAGCAGAGTGTTATGGATAATAATTTAATAGCCGTAATTATCGGCATAGTTGAAGGCGTAACGGAATTTTTGCCGGTATCATCTACCGGTCACATGATTATCGTGGGCAACATGCTGGGATTTGATGGCCCTGTTGCTGATTTGTTTGATGTTTTCATTCAGCTTGGCGCAATTTTATCGGTTGTTTTTATTTATAAAGAACGTTTTGCCCGCTTTTTTACCAAAGAAGGCTGGCAGCCCGATAAAGGCCTGAGTGTATGGCATGTGGCAGCCGGAATTGTGCCTGTAATGGGCGTTGCCTATCTGGGCTACAGTTACATCAAGACATATCTTTTCTCGCCGTTTACGGTGGCCATAGGGCTTGTGCTGGGTGCTTTATGGATGATGTTTGCCGAATACAAAACCAAAGATAAACAGGCAGAGCTTGAAGGCGATATTGATAAACTTACTTTAAAACAGGCCGCCATAGTTGGTGCGTTCCAGCTGCTTTCTTTGTGGCCCGGTTTTTCACGCAGCGGCAGTACAATTGCCGGCGCGCTTCTGGTAGGCTTAAGCCGTGAGGCCGCAGCAGCATTTGCTTTTTTAATTGCAGTACCGCTGATGTTTGCGGCATGCCTTTATGATTTAATGAAACACATCAGCTATCTGCATGCCGAAGATTTTCAAATGCTGGCAATCGGTTTTGTAACTGCTTTTATAGTTTCTTACTTCTCCGTTTTGTGGTTTTTGAAATTTTTGAACAAATATAGCTTGACAAGTTTTGCATATTATCGTATTATACTTGCTGTAGCTGCTCTTTGGTATTTTTACTTTTAAAAAGATAAAAAAATCTTAAAAAATTAGTAAAAATACTATTGACAAATGATTGAAGATACTGTAGAATATCATTTGTCACTAGCGAGTGCTGGCATAGCTCAACAGGTAGAGCAGCTGACTTGTAATCAGCAGGTTGTATGTTCGAATCCTACACACGGCTCACATTGGAATTGTTGTGTTCCAAATGTTGATGTTTTGAAATGGACATCTCGGAGTACTTCTGTTGTGATA
>USHB01000207.1 GCA_900554395.1 uncultured Phascolarctobacterium sp. | reverse complement strand
ATTTTGGTACTTAAAAGAGCCACGGGCGTCAGCACCAAAAAAGGTAAAGTAGTATAACCCAAAAGGCAAATCAATCCTACCGCATCACCTGCAAGAGCGCCCATAGTGCATAAAATGCCATGCAGCAAAAAGCCGTACATTGAAAGGCATACGCCGCTGATAACAAGAATAACCGCAATAATACCGAAACGTACTGTAAGCGGCTCTTCCAAAAATAACTGATTGGTAATAACGCCGCTGAACAGGCCTATGCTCATGGTAAAATACCACAAGCTGCGCCACAGGCACGGCTGTTTTACCAAAAGTTCCATGCCGTCTCTTGTTGAAAACAGCACATCAAAAGTTTTGCGCCTCATAAGGCATCACCTCTCAGCCTTAGGCACAGGCTGCTGTACTTCTGCAGCAGCACCGCTTAAAGCAGTTTCCAAACTGCCTAAAATAAGTTCCTGCAAACGTGCTTCAAACAAAATCTGCCAAGGTTTGGCAACAGGCTGTTCTTTAATTTCCGGTATGCCGTTTACGCCAATAAGTTTACCTGCTGCTTCCAGCGCATCATAATAGTTGCCAATTTCATCAACCAGGCCAAGCTCCTTAGCCTGTTTGCCTGTATAAACACGGCCATCGGCAAGTTTGCGCACAACTGCCGCGTCCATTTTGCGTCCGTTGGCAACAACAGAAACAAATTCATCGTAAAGCTGGTTTACAATGCCTTGCAGCATTTCCCGTTCTTCAGCAGTCATTTCCCTGTCCGGGGATAAAATATCTTTATGCGGGCCGCTTTTTATTTTGCCGGTGTATACGCCAATTTTTTTGTATAAATCTTCAACATTCATATACGGCATATACACACCTATGCTGCCGGTTAATGTAGAAGAATTGGCATAAATAACATCGCTGTAAGAAGCCAGCCAGTATGCAGCGGAAGCAGCCTGGTCGCCCATAGAGGTAATTATCGGTTTTTTAGTTGTTTCTTTAAAACGTGCCAGTTCACGGCCAACTTCTTCAGCTGCAGTTACACTGCCGCCGGGAGAATTTATGTGCAGCACCAGCGCTTTAACGCTGCTGTCTGCCGCAGCATCACGTATTTCTTTCATAAGCTGTCCGCTGGTTGCCTGCTGCGTACCGCCGAGCAAAGTCTGCTCGACCCCGGCGCCGTCAACAATCGCTCCATTAATATTGATAACGGCAACCCTATCGCCGGCAACAGCTTTAGGCTCGCCATTATTATTGCCTCCCAAAAGCGATACAACAAAAGATAAAACTGCTATCAGCAAAACTGCGCTGATAAAAATTTTTTTCAGCATTTTTTCATCTCCTTATACACAAAAAGCAGACCGTTTTGCAGTCTGCTTTTTGGTTATTTTACCGGCTTTATTTCTGTTCCCTCAAAGCAGCGGCAATAAATTCTCTGAACAGCGGATGCGGATTGGTCGGACGGGATTTAAATTCCGGATGGAACTGTGCACCCAGGAACCAGGGATGAACATCTTCCGGCAGTTCCACAATCTCAACCAGGCGTCCGTTCGGCAAAGTACCGCCGATGCGCAGGCCTTTTTCCACAATCTGTTCTCTTAAAGCGTTATTAACTTCATAACGGTGGCGATGACGTTCATAAATCAGTTCTGCACCGTAAGCTTTTTCTGTAAGCGTGCCGGGATAAACTTTGCACGGATACAGGCCAAGGCGCATTGTACCGCCTTTTTCTTCAACATCAACCTGTTCAGGCATAAGGTCAATAACAGGATATTTGGTATCCGGATCAAATTCAGCACTGTTGGCGCCTTCCATGCCGCACATATGGCGTGCATATTCAATTACGGCGCACTGCATGCCGAGGCAAATGCCAAAGAACGGAATTTTGTTTTCCCTTGCATATTGAATAGCCATAATTTTGCCTTCAATGCCGCGGTTGCCGAAACCGCCGGGAACAAGGATGCCGTCAACATCATTCAGCATTTCGTCAACATTGTTGTCTTCTTCCATTTTTTCGGAATTTACCCATTTGATTTCCAGTTCTGCTTCGTTGGCAACAGCAGCATGTTTAAGTGATTCAGCAATGCTGATATAGGCATCATGCAGTTCTACATATTTACCAACAACGGCAATTTTTACTTTGTTATCATATTTTTTCAGGATACGGGCAACCATTTCATGCCACTGTACCATGTCTTTAGGTTTATCTTCCATATCCAGTTTTTTCAGAACAACAGTATCAAGGCCCTGTTCTTCCATCATCATCGGCACTTCATAAATGCTTTCGGCAGTCAGGTTCTGAATAACGGCTTCCGGGTCAACGTCGCAGAACATAGCCATTTTTTCGCACATTTCCTTAGAAATAGGCTTTTCGCTGCGGCATACCAGAATATCCGGCGCAATGCCGATGCTGCGCAGTTCTTTTACGCTGTGCTGGGTCGGTTTGGTTTTCAGTTCGCCAGCTGCGTAAATATAAGGAACAAGGGTTACATGAATGTACAAAACATCATTTTTGCCAACTTCTTTTTTAACCTGGCGGATTGCTTCAAGGAACGGCAGGCTTTCAATATCGCCAACAGTGCCGCCGATTTCGGTAATTACAAAATCGGCATTGTCATCACGGCCAACACGGTAAACACGTTCTTTAATTTCGTTGGTAATATGCGGAATTACCTGAACTGTACGGCCAAGGTAATCGCCGCGGCGCTCCTTATTGATAACGGAAAGATAAATTTTACCGGCAGTTACGTTGGAACTTTTAGACAGGTTAATGTCGATAAAGCGTTCATAGTGACCAAGGTCAAGGTCAGTTTCCGCACCGTCATCGGTTACA
>USHB01000206.1 GCA_900554395.1 uncultured Phascolarctobacterium sp. | reverse complement strand
TTGTACCACAGATTAATGCCGCTAAAAAAGATTTTGCCTGATTTTTTCTCGTGTGTTTTAATTGCTTACTTTTGTTGACACAATTATTTAATAGAGTTACACTATTATCAATATAATAAAATAAAACGGCAATAATTAAAAAGCCGTTACAAAATCAACTTGTATTGTGAGGGAAAGATTATGCAAAATAACACACAGGCCAAACTCATGCTTTGCTCGGCAATGGCAATTTTCGGCACTCTCGGCGTTTTCACAAGAAACATCGACGTTACCAGCGGCGAACTGGCGCTGTACCGTGCCGTATTGGCAACGCTTTTAATCGGTGCTTATCTGCTGTTTTTTGCTAAGGACGGCCTTAATTTTAAATCCGCCGGACGCGAATTGCCCGTTCTTCTGGCCTCCGGCATCGCCATGGGCATCAACTGGATTTTACTGTTTCAGTCATACCGCTACACCACTATCTCTGCGGCAACGCTGAGCTATTACTTTGCCCCGGTTATTGTTACCGTTGCATCGCCGCTGCTGTTTCACGAGCAGCTTACCAAAAAACAAATCATCTGTTTTGTAATGTCCACGCTTGGGCTTGTGCTTATTATCGGCACCGGCAGCGAAGAAGGCGCAGCTGATATTACCGGTATTTTATTTGGGCTTGGCGCAGCGGTGTTTTATGCCGCCGTTATTTTGCTTAACAAATTCATTAAAAATGTCGCCGGCATTCAGCGCACGGTTTTGCAGCTTATTGCCGCCGTTATTACCCTGTTTCCGTATGTTCTGTACAGCAGCGGCATTAATCTCGGTAATTTGGATGGCACCGGTTGGGCATGCCTGTTAACCGTCGGGCTGTTCCATACCGGCATTACCTACTGCCTGTATTTTTCTTCGCTGAAAGATTTAACCGGGCAGCAGGCAGCAATTTTAAGCTATATCGACCCGCTGGTTGCCGTATGTATTTCCGTACTGCTTTTGGGCGAGCCCATGACCTTAGTGCAGCTTGCCGGCGGCGCGTTGATACTGGGCTTTACCCTGTGGAACGAAAAAGAATAATTACCCGCGGAGGATATGATGAGTTATTGCAGCTGGGCTTTGCACGATGAACTTAATAAAGCATACCATAATACAGAATGGGGCGTGCCGCTGAAAGATGACCAAAAGCAGTTTGAATTTCTTTCCCTTGAAGTTATGCAGTGCGGTTTAAGCTGGACGCTTGTGCTGAAAAAGCGTGCGGTACTGCAAGCCTGCTTTGATAATTTTGACTACGAAAAAATTGCCGCTTATACAGAAGCCGATGTAGAGCGCATTTTATCTTTCGAAGGCATGATACGTTCTGTTGGAAAAATCCGCGCCATTATTAGCAACGCACGGCAGTTTATTAAAATCCGAAGCGAATTCGGCAGTTTTTCCAACTATTTGTGGCGTTATTCAGGCGGTAAAACCATCCTTTACAACAAACACGCCGAAGGCTTTATTCCTGCCAGCAACGGCCTGTCCGATACAATCAGCCGTGATTTGAAAAAACGCGGGTTTAAATACTTAGGCAGCGTAACAGTATATTCGCACCTGCAAGCCTGCGGCATTATTAACGACCACGGTCAAAACTGCCCCCGCTACCACGAAATTAACGAAAATTACCCAACTGTTGCCAAACGCCGCTATAAAGAACACAACATCAATAAATTTGATTAATACTGAAACCACAAAACCACCGTTTTAAAACGGTGGTTTTAGTTTTATCTCGTCAGTATCCACTTAATGCCTGCGGCGCTGCGCTTAATAATATCGCGGTAATGCCCGCCGGGGTTCAGTTCATAAACACAATCAGCGCCAAGGCTTTGGCAGTGCTTAAAAATTTCTTCTGTTGCATCCTGCACGGTTTTTAAATAAGCGTTACGCGTTCTGCACTCCCTGTCGCCCAGTGAAAAATACATATATTCCGGCACCTTTGCCATAGTATGCCCCAATGCAAAATCCTTAAAACCCGGGTACCACAGCGAACCGCTCATACTCGCCGCGCGGCTGAACAAATCAGTTTTGTACAGCGCATATACCGTAAACAACCCCGCCAGTGAATAACCCGCCAAGCCACTCCAAGCAATTTTGCCAAATAGCATGCTTTCTGCCTGCGGCATAATTTCTTCCGTCAACAGTTTTAAATAAACATCCGCTCCGCCGGTAAACATCTCGCTGTACTTAAACAAACCGCCCGCTGCCCAAGGAGAAAGTTCTGCTTCCCAGTTCAGCCCGCTGATTGTTACCAGCGTAAAATCCGGGCAGCCCAGTTTTTGCAACTCCGCATAAACTTCGCCGCCATCATCATTGTAAGTTGTTAAATAAATTACCGGTTTGTTTTCCGCCATGGCAGGGTAAACCGTTATTTTTTTGTTGTCGGTGTTAAAGGTTTGTTTCTCCATTTTTAGCGCTTTCTGTTTTTATTAAACTACACACATCAATAAATTGATACCAGCACCGATCTGTTCAGTTCTGCCATTTGCCTGTAAAATCTTTTCAGATTTTCGTAACAAATACGCAAATCGTCTTCAATTTCTTCTTTTTCTTCTTCGTAACTCCAAATATCGGGATAAATGTTATTGGCAGCAAATTCCTGCATATTAAAGTTTGCAATGTATTTTTCAAAATCAAGGTTTTCCAGCGCTGCGGCTATTTCTTTCACTCTGTATGCGTTTATTCCGGCCACATATTCTTCAGCGTCCTCACCGGATAAAGTAAATTCGCCCACTATGGCTTCGCTGATTAAATTATTTTTAAGAAGTTCAGCAGATTTACCAGTTAAAAGAAAATGCAGTGCGTCCCACATTTTATCAATGTCGCA
>USHB01000205.1 GCA_900554395.1 uncultured Phascolarctobacterium sp. | reverse complement strand
CAGGGATGCAGGCAGTTTGCCTGTGAATACCGAGTATTCGCTGATTGCCAAATCAACAAGGCCAAGTTCTGCCAAATCCTGTTTTAAAAGTTCTGCCAGTTTGCGCTGCCCTTCACTGCTCGGCACTGTTTGTACCGGCGCATCGCTCTGGCTCGGAACTGCCACATAACGCAAAAATCTTTGCAGTAATTTTTCCTGTAACATTTATAAAGCCCCCTTAAATCTTACATCCGGCGTGGATATACATAATCTGCCTGGAAGCCCAGAGGAATATCAAACCACCAGAAGAAATACAGCATGAAAGTTAAAGCAACAAGCAGCGTAATTGTATACGGCAGCATCATGGAGCTTAAAGTACCAATGCCTGCTTCTTTAACGTATTTCTGGCAGTAAAGGATGATTAACGGATAGAATGCGAACATCGGCGTTACTACGTTAACGGCGCTGTCGCTGACACGGTAAGCAGCCTGTGTAAGTTCAGGCGCAATGCCTACTGCCATCAGCATCGGTACAAAAATAGGCGCCAGAATAGCCCATTTTGCAGATGCGGAAGTAATAATGAGGTTAAGCAAACCTACGAAAATGATAATGCCCAAAATAGTAATTTGCGGCGGCAACGCAAGAGATTTTAAAAATTCTGCGCCGGAAACCGCAAGCAGCACGCCGATGTTGGAAGCGCCAAAAGCATACAGGAACTGTGCTGCGAAGAAATAGAACACTACCATCTGCACCAAAGTTTTGGTAATTTCTTCCATGGCAGACGTAACATCTTTAGGAGAACGGAATTTACCGCTTAAAATACCATAAACAAGGCCTACTGCCGCAGCAAAAATAAAAATTACCGCAACAATGGACTGCATGATAGGAGCCTGGAAGCTGGCAATTTCGCCGTTAGGCGCACGCAGCAGGGAATCCTGCGGATAAAGTGCTGCAAACAAGCCGGCAATCATTAAAACAAGTACGCCGGTGGAAATCATGAACGCACGGTTCTCAACCGGAGTAATATCAGTGTTGTTTTCATTGCCAAGGTCAAGGTCATCCGGCAGCGGATAAGTTTTCCAAAGCCAGGGTTCTACAACTTTTTCAGTTACCCACCAGCACGAAGCTATTACCAGGAAAGTTGAACCCAAAGCGTAAAAATAATTGCAAAGTACGTTTACCTGATAGGTAGGGTCAATAATCTGCGCTGCGCTTTGCGTAAAGCCCTGAATTACCGGGTCGATGGCAGACGGAGTATAGTTGGCGGAAAATGCGCCTGCAATGCCTGCAAAAGATGCGGCAACGCCGGAAAGCGGATGTTTGCCGGTTGCATAAAACATATAGGCTGCAATCGGAATAATAATTACATAACCGGTATCCGGACCAAGATGGCTGACCATACCGGCAAGAATTACTACCGGCGTAATTAAAAACTTAGGAGTTACAGACAAAAGTTTTTTCAGCCCCGTGTTAATATAACCGGAACCATCAGCAATGCCGATACCGAGCGTTGCTACAATAACCATTGTCAGCGGCGGGAAATTAGCATAGTTGGTTACCATTTTGCTCATCAGCGTAACCAGTTCCTTGCCGCTTAACATGTTGTTAATTACAATTTGTTTGCCGGTTGCCGGATGCACATAATCAAAACTTATTTGCGACAATATAGCCGAGATTACGCACACCAGTACAAATGCACCGATAAACAGAACGGTAATATCCGGGATTTTATTGCCGACACGTTCAATTAAACCCAGAATGCCGCCCACCTGTTCTTTTTGTTTTGTTTTTTCCAAATGTAAAGCCCCCTTTATTTTAAGCCGTAAAAAAACTGTACTCCAAAAACCATTCAGCCAGTCTTTGGAGTACAATGGACACGGCTATATTAACCTACAGTTATAAATTTACAACGAAGCAAGCATATCGTCAACATATTTTTTAATTTTTTCCAGCTTCTTGCGGATATCCTTAACTTTGCCGGAATCACGCGCAATAACCTGTTCAATCTTGGTGCGGTGCTGCAAATATGCACGCTCAAGTGATTTCATGTAATCACGCAAAGCAGCAACTTCCGGCACGTCACTTACAATTTCAGAAGATGTTACCGACCACTCGCTGCCGTTGATGGTTACACTATCGCCATACTGAGGGATATACGCCGCCGTACCGATGCGTTTTTGCAGTTCTCCTGCAAATTCCATTGCCGCGTCAACCTCACCATGCGTTACAAAAAATGCTTTAGGCTTCTGCGTCATTTTGCCGTACCACTCCAAAAACTGTTCCTTATCGGCATGGGCAGAAAATCCTTTCATATTATAAACTTTGGCATTAACGCGTATATCCTCGCCCATAATTTTAACCTGGCGCACGCCTTCAATCAATTTACGCCCCAGGCAGCCTTCCGCCTGATAACCGGCAATAATTACACTGCTGTCTTCACGCCACAAATTATGTTTTAAATGATGCAGAACACGCCCTGCATCGCACATGCCGCTTGCCGATAAAATAATTTTAGTGCCCGGCATTTCATTAATCATACGTGATTCCTGCGCCGTTGCCGTAAAATGCAGCTGTTTCATCGCCAAAAGGCGTTTGCCCTGCATTTCATAAATAGCGCGCGCCTCATCGTCAAACTCCTGCGGATTGCCGAGAACAATCTGTGTAGCCTTATGAGCCATCGGGCTGTCAATATAAATGGGAATATCACTGGAAATTTTGCCTTCATGCGCAAGTTTTTGAAAATAATACAGCAAAACCTGCGTACGCCCAACGGCAAACGCCGGAATAATAACATTGCCTCCGCGTTCGGCAGTGGAATTAATAATTTCCGCAAGCTCTGCTTCCTTATCATACGCCT
>USHB01000204.1 GCA_900554395.1 uncultured Phascolarctobacterium sp. | reverse complement strand
ACCGGCCGCATTTTACAGCATGCGATTATACTTTACCGAAAAAAAATAATGCCTCCCTTTTTAGGAAGGCACCATAAAATTAAAACGTATTTTATATGCCGTTCTTTTACAGAGCGGCATTTTTCTTTTCTATTTCATAACGCAGATAATTAAGCCTGTCCAGCTGTTTTTCGCGGAAATGTATTTCATCAAGCATGGCATTATGCTTTTTATTAAGCATCCGCATACGTTCGGCATCTGTATTCTTGCCTTCCGTAAGCAGCTTCATGTAATTTTCAATTTCTTCGTTGGCAAAGCCAATGTCATGCAAAGTCATAATAAGGCTTAACCGTTCCAGGTCGCTGTCATCATACTGCCATGCGCCCATTACTTTTTTTACTGCGCCGCACAGCCCCCAGCTTTCGTACTCACGCAAAATTTCCAGCGGTATGTTATAGCGTTCGCTTGCTTCATTAATAGTCATGTAATCCCCCGTTATTTGCCAAAAGTTTTGGCAACTGTTTTTAAATGTTCCGGTATATTAAGTTTCTGCGGACATTTTGCCAGGCACTCGCCGCAGCCTGTGCAGGCAGACGCCGGAGCCCCGCGCTGAATAGGCGACATGGATGTTGTGTAATCAAACATAGCTTTGTCCATATTTTTATGCAGCAGGTAATTGTTATAAACGTAGGCAAAAATATAACCAATGGCTACATTGTGCGGACAGGGTATGCACTTATAGCAGCCTGTACAATCTATATGCCCCGGCGTTTCACGGTAAGCCCTGATGGCATTGCCAAGCGCCTCCCGTTCTGCCGGTGTTAGCATATTAGGTTTGGCGCGCGAAGCGTAATCAAGGTTTGCTTCCACATCTTTCATGGAGCCCATGCCGCTCACGGCAACGCTTACTTCCGGAATATCCCATAAATAATCAAGCGCCCATTCGTTATCCGGTTTATGCACGCCGGTAGATGCCAATGCCTTGCGCATTGTATCCGGCAGGTTTGCCAAAAATCCCGTGCGCGCAGGCTTCATAACCGCCAGCCCCATACCATTGGCAGCGGCATATTTGGGGCCAAGCACGCCGGCTTCATATTCAAAATCAAGGTAGTTATGCTGAATAAGGCAAAAATCCCAGTCGGGCTTAGCCTCCAAAACTTCTTTAAAAAGTTCAAGGCGGTCATGAAATGAAAAACCTGCAAAACGGATTTTGCCCTCAGCTTTTAATTTGCTTATTTTATCAAGCAAACGGAAAGGCAGAACTTTTTCTTTCCATCCGCGGTGCATAATCATATGGATATGGTAAAAGTCAATCACATCTGTGTTCAATGCACGGCGCGATTCATCAAAAAACTTTTCAAAATCTTCCGGACGTTCCATAATCCACCACGGCGATTTACTGGTAACATACACACGGTCGCGCCAGCCGCCTGCCAGCGCTTTGCCTACTGCAATTTCGCTTTGCCCGCCAAGATATACGCGCCCGGTATCAATGTAGTTTACGCCGCCGTCAATGGCTCTGTGCACCATATCTACCGTTTGGTTCATATCAACGGTTTTTCCGTCTGCCAGTACCGGCAGGCGCAGCATGCCGAAGCCAAGGGCCGATACATTAACACCGGTGCGTCCCATCGGGCGGTACTGCATTTTAGGGTTGTAGTTTAAAATGTCTTTGGGGTTAATCTTTTCTGCCGCTTCCGCCGCAGCTTCAAATTTATCAGGCAACAGCATACTGCCTGCCACCATTGCCGCAGCACCTTTTATAAATTCACGCCTGCTCATTGTCATAGCTTATCCCTCCAATCCAATTAAATAAGCCGGGTTTCTGCGTACCAGCAAATCAATTTCATGCTGCGCAAATCCAGCGTTCAACAGTTCTTTAATGCAGGCCCGCATGCCATCCAGCGGGTCGGGCATACCTGCCTGCCCTAAATCCGTACTGATAAAGCTGCGCTCCGGAGCAATGCGCACATAGTTTAAAAATTCCTCTTTCGGCTGACGGACATATTCCGGCATGGCAGTACCTTCCCCCCACAAACGGCCGAGATAGCAGTATTCAATATAGGCTCCGTAATCAACACAGCGTTTAATCTGTTCTGCCGTCATTTTCCATACAGTGGTGTTAGGATGAGTCACCACCAGTTTATCAAAGCCCATCTCATGGGCTTTCTGCGCCATTAAAATACTTTCTTCAGGTGCGGAATGTCCCGTTGCAAAAATAATTCCGTTTTCAGCGCAAATTTCCATAACCTGCACAACTTCCAGCAACAGTTTGCCGTTTCTGCCGGTAACAGGTATGCCGCTTCCTTTTTGCCCAAAACAGTTTTGATGATATACCGCTGCCTGCGTCGGCATCCATATGCAGCGGCATGTTTTGCCGGTTGTTGCAGTAGCCATTTTTGCCGCATAAACATTTATTTTATCGCCGCTGACAAAGTTCAGGCACAAACTGCCGAACACTTCAAAATCAGGCAGCGCCCGGCGGATTAAATATGCCCTGTCATGGCAGCTCCATTCGTTGGATTTATACATTACCGCACGGTAACCTGCGGCTTTGGCCTTACATGCAAAATTATATTCGTCAATGCTGCGCTCTTTAACATCAGGCGCTAAATGAATATGAATATCGCATACTCCCTGCAGCAGTTTATCGGGAGCCGGCAAATCAGAACCGGCCGCTTCCGCCAAAGGCAGTCCCTGCAAGCCGTTCATCAGTACGGCGCTGCCCGCAGCAGCCGCCGCTCCTTTTAAAAATTCTCGCCGCGACATTACTTCCATTATTAACCCTCCTTCGCCGCATAAAAAAATGCAGGTGCAACTTGTTACACCTACATTGTATTATGCCTGTACCAAATAATCTAATAC
>USHB01000203.1 GCA_900554395.1 uncultured Phascolarctobacterium sp. | reverse complement strand
CCACGCCGGTAAGAGCGTCGGCGGCAGCATAAACACTGGTTACAGCATACAAATTATCATTTGCTGAAAGCAGATATGTTTTTTCTTTAATTTTATAAAGATTATCAAACTTTGCTACCATATAACCGTCATCAGCAAAGTCTATTTTCATGCCCTGCTCTGCAAGATCTGCTTTTTCAGCAGCGTCTTCAGGCGTATCAGGAAACAGTTCGGATTTTTTCAGCGGCAGTTTCATTTCAAGGCCCATTTTATCAAGGCTTGATTCAAGCATTAATGCATTATTGCCGTTAATATTTTCTACTGCTACTTTTTCAATCTGGGATAGTTCGCTAAGCTGTTTGTTTAACTTTAAAAGCCCGCCAAAATCGCTGCTCTCGCCGTTATAGTTTACATATGCTCCGGAAGCAGCCTGCATCAGATATTTATAAGCATCGGCCTGAAGCGGATTTTTAGTGCTTTTCAGTGCTTGTTTAATGTTTTGTACATCAGCATTAAATTTAGCAGTTGTAAAACCGGCCTCAAAATAGCGGTTTAACTGGTCTTTGGTAAGGCAGGAAACCACATGCATGCCGTTGGTTTTTACAGCCTGTTTTTTTACATCAAAAACACGGTTTTCGGCAGCGAACATATTTTCGCTGACTAACATAATGTTCTGGTCCGGTACCGTTACTGAAAATCCTGCTTCTCTGCTTACATATTCAAATGCGTTTACAGGCTGCATACAGCTGCATAAAAGACCTGTAACAAAAATACCTGCGTACAATTTTTTCATATCTGTACACCCTCTTTTAAAAATAAACCTTATTGCTCTACGGCTTTATTATTCCAAAACTTATATGCCATGCTTTCGCTATCATCCGTACGGTCAAAAACAAGCGCCAAAAATGCGGTTTCGGTAAATACTTTGCCTTCAGCAAACAAACGGTAATAAAAACCGCTGTCTGCCGGATTAAGTTCTGTTTGGAGATAAAAGCTCCCCTGCCCGTCTGCTATATCAACATCATAATCATAAGTTTTTAAATTAATCTTGTTATCAATAAAATAAGTTTTTAATTCTTCCAAAATCTGTTTGGTTTCTAAAACAGACTGGTTAGGATTGCTAAAAATTTTATCACTCTCACTGCTGTCCCGCATTTTTATGCTGCCAAGCAGGATGCCATGACGCAATGAACCAAAAAACTTATCTTTATTTTCCTGTACAGTATTTGCATTGGCGCTTGCGGCATCTATTGCCGTGTCTATATCGCTGATGCCAACGCCTAATACTTCAGTACTTAATAATTCCTGCAAATTTTCAAATGGCAGGGCCGCAGATAAGCAAACGGATTGTTCGTTATAATTAGCTTTTAACTGCAAGTAAAACCAATCATCAGGCAGGCTAACATTATAGCCTGTAATTTTATCAGAAAAGCTTAAAAAATGGCTTTCTGGCTGAGGCTTAATAGTTTTAAATTTCTTTAAAAATACAGGTGCCTGTGCGTTTTTATCTGTCACAGTAATGGCAGTGGCAGCATCTGCTCCGCCTATAACGCCAACAGTTTTTTCCGGCATATTGTCCGTATTTTGTATATCGGCCAGGCTGTTTTCTGCAAGCAGCAAATACAGCCTGTCATTGGCAGAGGTATAATAGAATATTACTGGTTCGCTGTCTTTTTCTGTATTGTCATTTATAGCAACGGCAATATATTTATTTTTGCCGAACTTTTGCGCGCTTATGCTGTATTCCAAATCATCTGTTGAAGTAAAAGCAATTAACGGAGATACAAAAGGATTGGCAATTAGTTTGTTGATACGCTGGATGCTTATGCCATTGCGCTGCAGCAGCGAAATATCTTCGTATTTTTGGTTGAATTTTTCGGTATTAAAACTGCTGCCTAAAAATTTATCAGCCTGTTCCGGCATAATAGCCTCGGCATAACCTGCCGTAATACCATCATTAAAACCATAAAAATGGCTGCCTGCTGCTTCTATGTAATTATCAGAGGACGGACTTAACGTTTTAAAGCCGTCCTCTTTATTGGTATAGGCATAAGCCGTTGCCGCAAGCTGCAGCAATAGCAAAGCTAAAAAGAATATTTTACGCATTTTTATGCCTCAATATAATTAGAATTTTGTTACGATATCAACTATGGCGCCTGTTTCAAGTCCGCAGGCATTGCCTTCATCGGTATCAATATGAATTTCATCGGCATGGTCCGGGCCTGTTCTTACATAAACATTTTCAAAACGCAGGGCACGCGGTCCGGCAGTTTCCATAGCAACAATATCGTGGTTCTTTAAATGATATTTTGCGGCAGTTTCCGGACACAGGTGGATATGGCGCTGTACCAGCATAATGCCTTCTTTTATAACTATTTCGCCTTTAGGCCCTACAAGCCTGCCGCCCAAAGAGCCGTCAAGATAGCCGGAAAAGCAAATCGGTGGGTCAATTCCCATTTTGCGGGCATCGGTTTTGGCAAGTTCCACCTGGGTATAAGGACGCAGCGGCCCAATGACGCGCAGTTTCATTTTTCCTTTATCGGTTTCAAGCATAACGGTTTCTTCGCTTGTATACTGACCGGGCTGCACAATAGGCTTTATAGGATGCAGTTCACTTCCGTAGCCGAATAATATATCCATGTCTTCTCTTTTTAAATGGCAATGGCGTCCGGAAACACCTAATCTTAATTTAAAACGCATATACTTCACCTCTTGATTTAATTTAGTATACTAATTCCATATTAATTATACACCATAAGTAAGTCTGCTGTCATTTAATTTTACTTGTATACAATTATAATAACTTTTAACAGCCATTATAAAATTTTACAAAAAACAGCCTGATAATAAATACAGGCTGTTCAAGTTACTTTTTAAGTTTTTTATATTT
>USHB01000202.1 GCA_900554395.1 uncultured Phascolarctobacterium sp. | reverse complement strand
CCCCCTGCCGTATCGCAGATTTTAGAGCAGTTTACGCGTGTTGTGACAATGATTGCTTTGGCATACATTCTTCTGCCTTACGGTTTGGAATATGCTGCTGCCGGTGCGGCTTTCGGCGCTGTACCTGGGGCAGTTACGGGACTGATAGTGCTCAGCTTTTTTTACAGGCGCCTGCGCAGAAACTTTCAGGTGGAATCGCAGCTTGTACAGCAGGAAGTTGAATCTGTCGGTGCTGTTGCAAAACGTTTGGCACTTTTGGCATTGCCGGTATCGTGCGCTAATATTATGGTGCCTGTAACAAGCAGTATTGATATGCTGCTTGTGCCGAACTGCCTGTATGCAAGCGGTTATGCAATTGAAGAAGCAACAACTCTGTTTGGTTATCTTGCAGGCATGGGCATGCCGCTTGTTATGATGGCAACCATTGTTACACTATCGCTTGCGGCAGGTATTGTACCTGCTATTTCGGAAGCATATACCTTAGGCGATAAAATTACAATCATAAAAAAATCGCGTACAGCGATGAATATTTGCTGTTTGATAACAATGCCGGCCGCTGCCGGATTATGGGTTCTGGCAACGCCTATTGCGCAGATGATTTATAATGCTCCGCAGGCAGGCGATGCAATCCGCCATCTGGCGCCTTCGGCATGCCTTCTGGGCATCCATCAGGTAACAACAGGCATGCTGCAGGGTATTGGCAAAACGGCCGTGCCGATGTGGAATATGCTTATCAGCGCGCTTGTGAAAATCGGCGCGGTAATGCTGCTTACGGTTACGCCGCTTAATATTGTCGGTGCGGCGTGGGCTTCAAATATTAATTTTGGCCTGGCAGCAGCTCTGAATATAATTTTCCTGCTGCGTAGCGGCATTACTTTTGATATTAAAGTGCTGGGCAAATTACTGGCGGCAACTTTACTGATGGCTGTTGTGGCAAGTGTAGCATATAGTTTTGTAAATGCTTTGTTCGGCAATACAATTGCTATTTTCGCCACAATTCTGGCAGCTGTTATAATTTATATCGTGCTGCTGTTTATGTTAAAAGCTGTCAGCAGAGATGATTTGGAAAAAATACCGTTTATCGGTTCTAAAATAAAACGGAGGTGACAAAATGCAAAAAATTACAGTGGTAGGGCTTGGCCCGGGCAGTGCAGGGCAACTTTCCGTTGAAACCATGGAACTTTTAAAAAACGGCGAGTGTGTAATTCTGCGCACGGCAGTGCATCCAAGCGTTGCAAGGCTTACCGAAGAAAACGTTAATTTTATATCTTGCGATGATTTTTATGAAAACGGTGCATCCTTTGAAGATGTTTATGACAGCATTGTAAAATTTGTGATGGAAAAAGCAGCGGAAAAAGACGTTGTTTATGCCGTTCCCGGCAGTCCGCTTGTTGCGGAGCGTACTGTTGTGCTGCTGAGAGAACGTGCCGCTGAAAACAATATCGCTTTAAAAATATTGCCGTCCATGAGCTTTCTTGATTTGGCTTATGTAGAGCTTGGCATTGACCCGATTGCAGGGCTGAGAATTATCGACAGCAGCGATTTTGAGGCGCTTGCCGATGCCGGAAAATATCCACTGATGATAACGCAGGTGTACAGCAAATTTGTAGCTTCTGACGTTAAACTGGCATTGATGGATGTTCTTGATGATGAAACGCCGGTGTGGTTTTTGCGCAATCTCGGCCTGCCTGATGAAGAATGTCGAACGGTACCGCTTTATGAACTTGACCGTCAGGACAATATAGACCATCTTACCAGCGTTTTTGTACCTGCGCAGGAACAGGTTTCCGTGATGGACGTGCAGCCTTTGACTGATGTTATGGCAACGCTGCGTTCACCGGGCGGCTGTCCCTGGGATATGGAACAGACTCATGCAAGCATCCGCAAAAGTTTGATAGAAGAAGTATATGAACTTTTGGAAGCCATTGATAACATGGACTACGAAAACATGAAAGAAGAACTGGGCGATGTTCTTTTACAGGTGGTTTTTCATGCACGCCTGGCAGAAGAAGCAGGTGCATTTACCATGCAGGATGTGGTAGATGAACTAGTAAATAAACTCATCCGCCGCCATCCGCATGTTTACGGCACAATTGAAGTTGCAAACAGCGGCGAAGTGTTGCAGAACTGGGATGCCATCAAACAGGAAGAAAAGAAAGAACGCACCCATGTTCTTGATGGCGTAACCAAAGGCCAGCCGGCACTCATGCGTGCTTATAAATTAAATTCCAAAGCTGCCAAAGTTGGGTTCGACTGGCCCGATACTGAAGGCGTGTGGAATAAAATAAAAGAAGAACTGGCTGAACTGAAGGAAGCCATGGCAAACGGCACTGCAGAAGAACAGGAACACGAACTTGGCGATTTACTGTTTTCCATAGCGGCTTACGCTAAGCACATCGGCCTTGAGCCGGAAACTGCTTTAAACATGGCCAATAACCGTTTTGTAAAACGCTTTGCTCATGTAGAGGACTGCGTTGAAAAATCAGGCAAAGAATGGCAGGATTTTTCGTTGGATGAGTTGGATGCTTTTTGGAATGAAGCAAAAAAAATATAAAAAACTTGTGAAAAAATTTAAAAATATGATATTAATGGCAGGAGTTATTTAATTGACGGCGAACTAACAAGCATATAAACTTCTATGGGTGGACTATGCTTAGCCTGCCATAGACAAAATAAAAACCTTTAAGGGGGATTTCCTGTGAACAAAACTGAACTCGTTGCTGCAGTAGCAGAAAAAACTGGCTTAACTAAAAAGATGCTGAAAAAGCATTGGGCGCATTGCTTGAAACCGTTAAAGAAGCTGTAGCAAAAAACGAAAAAGTACAGCTCATCGGCTTTGGTACTTTTGAAGCACGCAAACGCAATGCACGTACCGGTAAAAACCCGCAATCCGGCGAAGCTATTGAAATTCCGGCAGCTACTGTTCCGGCTTTCAAAGCAGGCAAAGCTTTTAAAGACATGGTTAACGCAAAATAATAATTTAAAAGCATTAAAATG
>USHB01000201.1 GCA_900554395.1 uncultured Phascolarctobacterium sp. | reverse complement strand
AAATACAGCGCCGTTAAAATAAAAGTTTTACAAATTTTTAACTTTTATTTAACTAACATTTTACTTTAATTTAACACATAATTCAGAAAAATGCAACGATAAACGTCTTTTGTTTTTAACAGCAAGCCCTGCCGTATCAAATGATACAAAATAAAAGGACAGTATTACACTGTCCTCAAAAATAACTTTACAATATCCTATTATTGTGGTGATGATAATTTAAGCCCGATGATGCCTGTTATCAAAAGCCCAACAAAAAACATACGCGCCAAAGTCAGCGGTTCTTTAAAAAACATAACGCCTACAATAACAGCGCCTAAGGCACCAATGCCTGTCCAAATGGCGTAAGCCGTACCCATCGGCAACGATTTAACAGCGTGCGCCAAAAACCAAAAGCTAAAGCCCATGCCTATAAAAGTCAACACCGTAAATTTTAAATCGGTAAAGCCGTGCGAATATTTCAAACAGGTAGACCACACCACCTCGAAAATGCCGGCAATAAGTAAATCAAACCATGCCATAATCAACACCCTCCTTAAAATAAAAAATGCCCTTATTTATGCATCTTCTAAGGCCTACGATACATAAATAAAGGCACCTGCTTAACCGGCGTTAAACAGTACAGCGTAAGTATAGCACACTGCCCGCACTTTGGCAATATGCCGCAGCAGATAAAAATGCTATAATAAAGGTAGCAAAGTTTGCGGCAAGGGCGGTGAGAGTGATGAAAGGCTTTTTTAAATTAGCATTGCGCTACTGGCTGTATAATCAGTTGTTTTTCATATTATGCGTAATCATCACTGTCTGCGCAGGAATTTTTATTTTAACTGCGCTTAACGATTTTTATAACTACTTAACGGCAGCCTTTGGTAATGATTGCGGCTTCTATTTTTCCATAGTATTATTTTATAGCGCTCTTTTGCTGGGCCTGTTTAATTTATACAAACTTTTTAAATTTTACTGGTGCAAAAAACTTGTTAGTTACAACGGCAGCTATATAGCTTTAAGCTGCGCTGCATTTTTGCCCTGCACCATTGGCACAACACTGTTTACGCTGCTGTTTTACCTATACAACGGCTCTGTAACCGCACTATTATACAGCTTCGCCTTTTATTTACTGCTTTTAACCCACGGCAGTTTTGTTGTTATTTCATTAACTCTGCTTGCACACCCCGATTACATTATTTTAATTTTTATCCTCACAAACCTTATCCCGCTGTCATTTTTTGCCCGCTACGTTTACAAACTGCGCGGCGTTAAACTGCCGATGTTTAAGCCTGCCGCCTGTGCGCTGGCTATTTTTGCAATTTGCGGCATCGCAATAAATTACACCATAGCTAACGGCAACATCGTCCGCTCACACAACTTTGCTTACGAAAACGGCTTAAGCAGCGTTGACCTTGAAAAATACAAAATAACTAACCCCAACAACATTTTGCCAAAGCTAAACGAACCCAGTACCCTGCTGCTTACGCAGGATGAATGGCTGACTCTTGACGGAGCGGAAGCCGCTTACCCGGTGTACTCAGCCTATGCCAATGCATGTTATAAAAATATAACTAATTATCAATACAGTAAATATACAACTTCAGCAGAAGAAAAAAATGAAATTAACAATGAATTTGAAAAATGCGTTGCCTTTAACAACACCGTTTATGCTTTTAAGGATTTAATCAACAAGCGCTGCGATATTTTCTTTGGCGCAATGCCCTCCAAACAGCAGCAGGCAGATGCCGCAGCTTTAGGTGAAGAACTGGTGCTGACGCCTATTGCTCAGGAAGCCTTTGTATTTTTTGTAAATAACAATAATCCCGTCAGCAGTTTAACCACGCAGCAAATACAGGATATTTACAGCGGCAAGATTAAAAACTGGCAGCCGCTTAGCGGAGAGGACAGACGCATTTTAGCCTTCCAGCGTCCGGAAAACAGCGGCAGCCAGACGCTGTTGCAGCACATTATGGGCAGCATTCCGATAATGGAACCGTTAAAAGAAGAATATATCGGCGGCATGGGTGAAATTGGCACTCAAGTTGCCAATTACAACGGTGATGCGGGCGCATTGGGCTTTTCCTTTAAATTCTTTTTAACAGGTATGCTGGGGCGCGAAGATGCGCCGGTAAAAATGCTCGCCATCGAAGGCGTTTACCCAACGGACGAAAATATCCGCAGCGGCAAATACCCATTTACCACAAAACTATACGCCATTACGCTTAAAAGCAATACCAAACCGCAACTTACCGCTTTCCTTAACTGGATGCAGTCTCCACAAGGGCAACAGCTGGCAGAAAAAGTTGGGTATATAAGGCTAAATTAAAAACGCTCTACTTTATACGAACTCAAGTATTTTCATTTTAACATTTTAATTCATGTTACTTTTTATAACTAAAAAGTAACCAAAAAGTTCCGCGGCTAAGCGAATTTTTCCGCCGCGTCACTCCTGTGACTTGCTATGCAACTATTTGTTTTGCAACTGCAAAAATTCGAGAGTCGCTTCGCTCGACACGATTTTTGCAGTTGCTTTTTAATAAATGTTGCTAAAATCCGATACCGCGTGATGGCGCGCACCGTACTTTATAACTTTTTTCAACAAATAAGCGTATATCGCAATATATCCAAAAGGTTATGTTGTAAGGTGGCAGACAAAAACAGTATGACCCTTTGGCTATTTATTACACAAATTGTAACAGTTAATTCCTTTTGCCAGTAATTAAATAATCATTTGATAATTAACCGTGCTATAATAAAATTAATAGTAAATTATTGCAAAGGTGATAAAAGCATGAAACAGTTTTTAAAACTTGTAATTAAATACTGGCTGTATAATCAATGGTTCTTTCTTTGCTGTATTGTTGCCTTTATGTTTGCCGATTTTATCGGCGAGATTGCATTAATAAAATTTCATAGAACTTATAATGTAAATAACAATCCGTTCATCTATTATTCCTTTTTTATCTTCGGCAAATGCTTACGCCCATGCGCCCGGTTTTACCCAACTCGGCACGATAGGAAAAAAACAGTTCCCGATTATCGCAGGTA
>USHB01000200.1 GCA_900554395.1 uncultured Phascolarctobacterium sp. | reverse complement strand
TGTCGTAATAGTTGCAATAAGTTCGGATATAAGAGCATCTATAATGGTAACAATAATGGCGGTGCTTTCGGCAATAATAATATCAAGATACAGCAAAATGCTTACACCTGCGGGCAGAAAAAGCATGCCCATTTTTTCAATTAAAATATCGCATACATCTTCAACTGTGCGCGATTTAATGGTGCCGCTTAATAAAAGTGCCAGCAAAAGCAGCATTGCCAAAAGCGCAGGCGGAAATTTCAGCCCGCATAAGTTAAGCGCCACTGTACTGATGCCTTGCAGAAAAAGCAGTACAGCTGTTCCTTTTAAAATAGATGATGGTGTCATATTAATCTTTCCCCTCCAAAAAAATAAAGCAATATGTATATTTTCCTGCGCTAACGTCAATTTGTCAAGTTAAAAAAAAGAACAAAAAATAAATAAAATTTTGTTTGACTTTTTGACTTTTGTTGCTATAATATAAAACAGGAGCAGAAAAATGCCCCTGTTATTAAAGCGTTGTTAACGTACTGCCAGGTAAATTACCAAAAGCAGTATAATCCCCAAAAGGGTAACGGCGCTCATGCCGATAAATTCAAAACGGTACATGGATACTTCTTCGTTAAGAAGATTATAACTGCGCTGTATTACAAGCAGTTTGTTTTCGATGTTGTCCTTCCAGACGGAAGCGCGCAGCAGGTCGAGGTAACGCGTGTAAATGCGTGCATAAAAAATATCTTCCGTAACCTGCAAAGCGTTGTTGATATTGCTGGTCAGCGTGCTTACATCGGCCATCAGTTCCATCAGCCTGCCGCGGATTTTGCGGTAGCTGGTCTGGCGGCTGCCGGTGCTGCCTTTTTCGGCGGCTTCCAGTTCATCGTAAGTACGGTCGATGGCATTGTTCAGCGCATTGTCATAGTAGCGCAGTTCCAGAAACTGTGCATTGGCAAATTCCAGAAGGTCAGGCACGTCAAGGCTGCCGGTAGGGTCATAAACCACTGCGGAATCCCATGCCAGATAGCAAACGTCATCGGCGTAAGTAAAACGGTTGGCCAAAGTTTCGGCACGCGTTTCTTCGCTAACAGGCGTACGGTCTTTGAGCAGCAGTGGCACAATATCCCAATCCTGCGGCACTTTGTCCTGAAAATAATAAACAACGAAATCTTCGTCAAAATCTGAAACGCGCTCATTGCTGCAAGCCGGGCGGATGGTTTCCAGAACGGCGTCAAGGTAAGCGCGGATTTCATCTTCCGGCATATTTTCGCTGACGATGGACATATCCATATACTCGTCAAATGTAACATCATCTTCAAAATGAATACGCAGAATAAGGCTGATAACGCCTAAATCAAAAATACGGGCTTTCACCTCGGTAAGGTAGGTTTTGCTGCCGAACTGCATATCGTGGGAGCCCAGCTCCACCAGTACCGGCGGGTCTTTAAAAGTAATGGACTTGGTAGATATACGGTCAAGGCGCAGCCTGGAAGCAATCTTGTTGCGGCTGGTCCACAGGGCCTGCACCAAATCAAGGTCAATTTCATCGGCAACGTCAAACAGACGGTATACAATCATGGATGTATTCATAAAATATCCTCCGTGAAAAAAGCATTTACTTGCATATTCGCCGCCGCCGGCTGTTTCCCTGCGTATTTAAAATAAAAATTTATGTAAAATATTTTACTGTTATGCAGTTTAAAGGAGGTTAGCGCTATGAACGAACGCTACAGTGAAGAAGTAAAAAGCATATTGGAAGCTGCACAGCAGCAGGCTGTTATAAATTATAACCAGGAACTTGCCTGCGCCCATATTTTACTGGCGCTGGCCGGAAGCGAAGGTTTCTTTCCGTTTCTGTTAAAAAATGCCGGCGCTGATGCAAACAGCTTTGCTGCTGAGGCAAAACGCCTTGTGCAGAAAATACCTGGCGTAAAAGGGCAGGACCGCGCGCTGATGATGAGCACCGGCGCAGCCCGCGTGCTGGCTATTGCCGCACAAAACGCAGGGCAGGGTGAGGTTAATATCTGCCACCTTGTAAGCGCTCTTGCAAGCGATGGCGACAGCGATGTAACCGCGCTCTTGAAAAAATACGGCATTACCAAAAACAAAGCCGAAGGGTTATACATGGCTTATACCAACAGCGCCGAAGGCGATGAAAAGAAACAGACTCTTGAAAAATACGGGCAGGATTTAACCGCCAAAGCCAAAGAAGGAAAACTTGACCCTGTAATCGGCAGGGATGAAGAAATTCGCCGCGTGGTAGAAATACTCTCTCGCCGCAAAAAGAATAACCCTGTTTTAATAGGCGAACCGGGCGTTGGCAAAACGGCCATTGCAGAAGGGCTCGCCCAGCGTATCGTGCGGGGGGATGTGCCGGCGTCGCTGAAAGAGCGCAAAATCTTCTCGCTCGATATGGGCGCGCTCATCGCGGGCGCAAAATTCCGTGGCGAGTTCGAAGAACGCTTGAAGGCGGTGCTGGGCGAGGTAAAACGCTCTGAAGGGCGCATCATCCTTTTCATTGATGAGCTGCACAACATTGTGGGCGCAGGGCGCACAGAAGGCTCCATGGATGCAGGCAACCTGCTCAAGCCGATGCTTGCCCGCGGCGAGCTCCACTGCATTGGCGCGACAACGCTCGATGAATACCGCAAATATATCGAAAAAGACCCGGCGCTTTCCCGGCGTTTTCAGCCGGTTATGGTGGATGAGCCTACGGTGGAAGATACCATTTCCATCCTGCGCGGCCTCAAGGAGCGCTATGAGGTCTACCATGGCGTAAAGATCAACGACAATGCGCTCATTGCCGCGGCAACGCTTTCGCACCGCTATATTTCGGACCGTTTCCTGCCCGATAAGGCGATCGACCTTGTGGATGAAGCATGCGCAATGATCCGCACTGAGATGGACTCCATGCCAACGGAGCTCGATGAGATTTCCAGGCGGATCATGCAGCTTGAAATCGAGGAGGCAGCGCTTACCAAGGAAAACGATAAGCTTTCCGCAGAGCATCTTTCGGACATCCGCAAGGAGCTTGCCCGCGAGCGCGATGAGTTTTCCAAACTCAAAGCAAAGTGGGAAAATGAGAAGGATGCCATCAAAAACGTGCAGAAGCTGCGCGGCGAGATTGAGCAGCTCAACGCTGA
>USHB01000199.1 GCA_900554395.1 uncultured Phascolarctobacterium sp. | reverse complement strand
CCTTACGCTGAACGCACCGGTGCTGAATCGGTTGTTTATTTCACAAGAGATTTATCCGCAGAAGGACTGCTGAAAATTTTTAGACGCATCAGCGGAAACCTTAACGGCAAAGTTGCCATTAAATTACACACCGGCGAACCGCATGGCCCTAATATTATCCCCCGCCCGTGGGTTAAAAATTTAATGGAACAAGATTTGACCGGTGCAACTGTTGTAGAAACCAACGCCTATTATGAAGGCAGACGTGACACAACCGAGAAGCATCGCGAAACATTAAAAGTTAACGGATGGGATTTTTGTCCGGTTGATATTATGGATGAAAACGGTGATGCCGTACTGCCGGTAAAAGGCGGCAAATGGTTTACTGAAATGCACGTCGGCAAACATCTTCTTAACTATGATTCACTTTTTGTTTTGACACATTTTAAAGGACATGTACAAGGCGGTTTTGGCGGCAGCAATAAAAACATCGGCATCGGCTGTGCTGACGGACGTATCGGCAAAGCCATGATTCACACAACTCCCGGTAGTACCAACCAATGGGATATTGCCAAAGAAGAATTTATGGAACGAATGACAGAATCTTCTAAAGCAGTTATTGACCACTTCGGCAAAAATATTGCTTTTATCAATGTTATGCGCAATATGTCAGTTTCCTGCGACTGCGAAGGCATTGCAGCCGCACCGGTTGTAACACCTAACGTTGGTATTCTGGCATCGCTGGATATTTTAGCAATTGACCAGGCGAGCGTTGACCTCATTTACGCCATGAAGGAAAGCGACCGTCACGCTCTTGTTGAACGCATGGAAACACGCCACGGACTGCGCCAGCTTACCTATATGAAAGAACTGGGCCTGGGCAATGATAAATACAAATTAATCGACATCGATAACGGCGACAAAGAAATTACGCTTGCCGAAGCCGTTAAAGACGTTGTGCCGTTTGTTGCAGAATAATGTATAATTGACTCGAAATCAGACACTCACTGCAATATTTTTATTAAAACCGCCGGTCAAACCGGCGGTTTTATTTGTACAACAAAAACGGGTTTGAGATAAACTCCCAAACCCGCATAATTACTGGCGGAGAGGGTGGGATTCGAACCCACGGTACGTTGCCGTACAATTGATTTCGAGTCAATCACCTTCGACCACTCGGACACCTCTCCATATTAAGTTAAGACGCCGCTTTTTGCAGGCGTCTTTATTATTATACTATTTAATTTGTTTTTTGCCAAGAGCCGACAACTAATTATATCTGTTTTTGCTGCTTATTTTCTTCACGGCGCTTTTTAAAAAAGTCTTTTATAACAGCGGCACAGGCTTCTTCACATACGCCGCTTTTAACTTCAACGCTATGGTTAAGATTAGGATTGCTCACCACATTAAATATTGATTCTGCCGCGCCTGCTTTTGCATCCGGGCAGCCGTAAACAAGCCGTTTCAGCCTGCTGTTTACAATAGCGCCTGCACACATCGGGCAAGGCTCTACCGTTACATAAAGTGTAGCATCGTTTAAACGCCAGCGTTCAAGCAATGCGCATGCTTCCATAATGGTAATCATTTCAGCGTGAGCCGTTGCATCATGCCATGTTTCGCGCATATTGTGTGCCGCTGATATTACTTTACCATCTGCCACAAGCACTGCGCCGATAGGTATTTCTCCGCGCTCAGCCGCCTTTTTAGCTTCTTCTATTGCAAGATTCATATAAAATTCGTCAGTTTGCGCCTGCATTATCAAGTTCCTCCTGTGCCTGCATCAATTCTTCCCAACGTTCCATCAGGCGGTCAATTTCAGCCTGCATGGCTTCGTGTTCATCTGCCAGACGTTTGCTGTGTTCTAAATCTGTATGGTTGGCAGGGTCTGCCATTTGTTTTTCCAAAACCCCCAGCATAGCTTCCTGTTCGCGAATGCTCAGTTCAACTTTTTGCAGCTGCTTAGCAACTTCTTCCGGGCTGTAACGCTTTTGCTGCTTGGCTTTTTTGCCCTGGGGCGATGTTATTTTTACATCTGCTACTGTTTCCTGCTTAACTGCTTTTTTTACAGGTTCTGCTTTAACTTGTTCAGCCTGTTTCAGCCTTTCTTTTTCAGCAAGATAATATTCATAATCGCCTTTATAATCCTGTAAGGAATAATCTTCTATTTCCCACACGCGGGTGGCAATTTCGCCGATGAAATAACGGTCATGGCTGACAACCAAAAGCGTACCGTCAAAGGCTTCCAGTGCTGCTTCCAAAGTTTCGCGCGCTAAAATATCCAAATGGTTGGTAGGTTCGTCCAGTATTAAAAAGTTTGCGCCGTCCAGCACCAGTTTCAATAAAACCAAACGTGCCTTTTGCCCACCGGAAAGCGTACCGATTTCTTTAAAAACATCATCGCCATGAAACAGCATGCCGCCCAGAAGTGAACGGGCGTGTCCGTCATCCATGCCGTATTCCGTTAAAAAATTATCCAAAATGGTTTGTTTTTCATCAAGTCGTTCATAACTTTGCGAAAAATAACCTACTTTTACGCGGTTGCCGGTCTGCGCTTTGCCTTTAAGCGGCGCAATTTCACCCAATATTGTTTTTAACAGCGTAGATTTGCCGCTGCCGTTAGGGCCAAGCAGTGCAGCTTTTTCGCCGCGGCGCAGCACTAAATTGATATTCTTTACCAGTTCATTATCTTTATAACCAACTGTTAAATCCTCTAAAATTAAAACCCGTTCGGCAGATTCCGGTGCAGGCGGCAATTTAAGTTCAAATTCTTCGTTATGCACCGGCGCTTCAATGCGTTCCAGCCTGTCAAGCTGCGATTGCCTGCCGCGCGCCATCTTGCTTTTTATGCCGGCTTTAAAGCGGCGGATATAGGCTTCCGTGCGCGCAATGTAATTCTGCTGGGCTTCATAGGCGGCTTCAAGAGTCGCTGTTTGAATTTCCTTCTGCGCCAGGTACTTGCTGTAATTGCCTTTAAAGGATTGCAAATGCCCGCCTTCCATTTCCAAAATACGCGTTGTTACATTATCTAAAAATTTTCTGTCATGGCTGACAATTAAAAGCCCGCCTTTAAAATCCTGCAAATATTTTTCCAGCCATTCCGTCATACGAATATCAAGATGATTGGTAGGTTCGTCCAGTATTAAAAAATCAGGATT
>USHB01000198.1 GCA_900554395.1 uncultured Phascolarctobacterium sp. | reverse complement strand
ATTTATCATTCATTTGTTTGCGGTTTAACCAGCACGCCGTACATAATGCCTATCGCAAGTCCCACAAGCGAAGGAACAAACCAGCCAAATCCTACCGAATAAAACGGTATAAAACCGCTTAAAAAGTTTTCTGCCGCGCTCATAGACACTCCGGCAGCCTTTAAGCCGTCAATAATGGCAAAAACAACAGTAAACGCCAGTGTTGAACGGTAAATGCAAGTGCGTTTAAACGGCAAAAGCGCCAGCATAACAAGCACTATAACAATAGGATACAAAAGGCACAGCACCGGCACCGACATAGAGATAATTTTAGTTAAGCCTACATTGGAAACGCAGAAGCTGAAAATGCAAATAGCGGCAGCCAAACGCTGATACTGCATTTTACGGTTCAGTACACGTTCAAAATAAGAACCGGCCGATACAGTAAGGCCAATGCTCGTAGTAAGGCAGGCAAAGAAAATCATCAGGCACAGCACTACATTGCCTGTCATGCCCATATAATAGTTGGCAATGCTCGAAAGCGCAACCGCGCCATTTTCAGAAACTCCAAGCACCTCAACGCTTGTCGCGCCGGTATAAGTAAGGGAAAAATAAATGGCGGCCAAAAGAACGGCAGCAATAACGCCTGCCATAATACAGGTTTTGGTAAGCACACTGCCTTCGGAAATACCCCTTAATTTAATAGATTCAATTACAACAGTACCAAAAAGCAAAGTTGCCAAAAGGTCCATTGTGTAATAGCCTTCCTGGAAACCTTTTAAATAAGGTATGCTTGCATACAGCCCATTAGGCTGCTGCGGCACGCCCATAGGCGACATAAACACCTGCACCACCAAAATAGCAATGCTTACAAGCAGAAGCGGCGTTAAAATTTTACCTACCCAGTCCACTATTTTAGAAGGATTAACCGAAAGGAAATATGTAACAATAAAAAAGAACAATGAATAAAGCGCAAGCCCAATATCGTAATAATCTTTTGAGATAAACGGAAGAATACCAACATCAAAAGATACTGCTGCTGTACGCGGAATAGCAAAAAACGGCCCGATAGTAAGTACAGTTATAATAATCAGCGCTTTGGCAAAAGAAGGATGCACCGGCAAAGCCATAGCTTCCGGATTAGCAGCGCGCATCATGCCCACAGCGACAATACCCAAAAGAGGTATGCCAACGCCGGTAGTACAAAAACCGGCTGCCGCCGCTAAAAAATTAAAACCGGATTCCTGCCCCAAAGCCGGCGGGAAAATTAAATTGCCCGCGCCAAAAAATGATGCAAAAAGCATCAGGCCGATAGGCAGTATTTCCATAAAAGACAGTTTCTGTTTCATAAAATTCTCCAGATATTTTCAAAAATTAAGGCTGCTTTTTTACTGCAGCCTTAATTTAATATTGTTAAGTTACATCAGTCAATAAGTAAGCGGTAATACTTCTTTTTGCCCTTGCGTACAAGCAGGCTCTTTTCTTCATCAAACATATCCGGGCTCAGCAGCATTTCAGCATCGCTTACAGCAGTATCGCCAATATAAAGGCCGCCCTGCTGAACCATCTGCCTTGCCTCACGTTTACTGCTGAACACTTTAGCCTCAGTCAAAACGTCAATAAGTTTTGCCGCTGCCTGTTCTGCCGTAATATTAATTGTAGGCACATCGGTCATCGCACCACCGCCGCCGAAAAGTGCTTCAGCAGCTTGTTTTGCTTTTTCTGCCTCGGCTTCGCCGTGTACAAGTTTTGTAACTTCGTAAGCCAGAACTTTTTTGGCTTCATTAATGGCAGCATCTTTCAAGCCGCCCAAACGGCGCACTTCGTCCATCGGCAAAAAGGTAAGCAGTGCCAGGCAGTTTTCAACGTCGCTGTCATCAACATTGCGCCAGTACTGGTAAAAATCATACGGCGAAGTTTTTTCAGGGTCAAGCCACAGTGCGCCTTTTTCCGTTTTGCCCATTTTGCGCCCGTCGCTGGTAGTTAAAAGTTTGCAGGTCATGCAAAAAGCAGGTTTCTGCTCTTTGCGGCGAATAAGTTCAACACCTGCCAGCATATTGGACCACTGGTCATCGCCGCCCATTTCCATTACACAGCCATATTTTTTATTCAGCGTCCAAAAATCGTATGCCTGCATAATCATATAGTTAAATTCAAAGAAAGACAAACCACGTTCCAAACGTTTTTTAAAGCATTCGGCAGTCAGCATGCGGTTAACGGAAAAATGCACGCCTACTTCGCGCAGAAGCTTAATATAATTTAAATCAAGAAGCCAGTCGGCATTATTAACCATAATTGCTTTATCATCAGTAAAATCAATAAAGCGGGACATCTGCTTTTTAAAGCAGGCGATATTATGGGCAATAAATTCCGGGGTCAGCATTTTGCGCATTTCATCCTTGCCGCTGGGGTCGCCAACCATGCCGGTGCCGCCGCCCAAAAGCACAATCGGGCGATGGCCTGCTTTTTGCATATGGCTCATCGCCATTAAGGCGATAAAGTGGCCGACATGCAGGCTGTCAGCCGTAGGGTCGAAACCAATATAAAAAGTGATTTTCTCCTTTTCGAGAAGTTCACGGATTTCTTCTTCGTGCGACATTTGTTTTAAAAAGCCGCGCTCTTGCAGAACGTCAAAAACTGACATCAATCTTCCTCCAGTCAAAAAAATAATCGCATTAAGCCATAGTATGTATTATACAACTTAATGCGATTATTGGCAAATTTTACAATTCGGAAGTGCAATGCGGGCAGCGTGTTGCATCATCAGCAACCGGCTGGCGGCAGTAAGGGCACAGCCTCGGTTCCGGAGCTGGTGCCGGTTTGGGGCGGAAACGGTTAATCTGTTTAATTACAACAAAAACCGCAAACGCAATGATTAAAAAATTTATAATGGTATTGATGAATAAGCCATAGGAAAGTACCGGCGCGCCGGCATCAACAGCAGCTTTCAAAGAAGGATAATCTTTCCCGTCCAATGCAAGGAACAAATTGGAAAAATCAATTTTGCCAATCAGCATTCCAAGCGGAGGCATAATAACATTGTTTACCAAAGAAGTTGTAATCTGACCGAAAGCACCGCCGATAACAACACCTATTGCCATGTCAAGCACATTGCCACGCATGGCAAAATCTTTAAATTCATCCAAAAATTTCATT
>USHB01000197.1 GCA_900554395.1 uncultured Phascolarctobacterium sp. | reverse complement strand
TTTTTCTTTGTTTGCATCATCTGGAGGCAAACAATTCAATGCGTCAACTTGATTATTATTAAAAAATGCTTGCAAAAACTTATCCACTAACATATCCTGCTCATTTTTTAATTTATCCGATAAATATTCCGTATTAAATTTGGTCAGTATGTATTTTCCCTTGATTTTTTCAACTATAACATCTACTTTATAGGATTCATTTTCCTGATAAACAACATAATACGAAACTTTCAAAGAATTTTCTTCTTTGGTTTTAGGTTTTGTACTATTGCCTAATGCCATATAAATTCTTTCAATTTTTTCTGTTTTCGGTAAATCAAGCCTATTTAATTTTTCTTTTGTATAGCAAGCTTTTAATTCATCAGTAAAATTTAAAACAAATTTATCATAATCTTTATTGTAAGCGGCATCTAATACTTCGATAATTTTTTCATCAGCATAATCAAGCATTTCTTTTTTTATAATTTTATAGTCAGCGTCTATTAATAAAAAGTAATTGCCTACTTTGCTCCAACGCAAATCTAACCTGACAACATATTTATTATCACCAGTATATAACTCATAACCAAATCTTTCTACAAACCCTTCTCTCTCTGTCATCAATTTAATATCTTTTTCCAAATTTTCACGGTCATTAAATTTTATGTCTATTAACCCACCATGCTCTCGAACAAACTCGGCACTTTTAGATAAATTTTTTCTAATAGATTGACTTTTCTTAACATTCCAAAACCATGTGCCCATATCAATATTTTTTATTTCAAGTTTATTATCAGTATCCGTTAATATTTTAAATCCCGCTAATACAACATTTTCTTGTTTTATAAAATCTTCTTTTGTCAATACTTTTTCATTTGCAAATGCAGTTAAATTAAATAATAAAACAAATAATAAAACTATAACTGAAAATAACTTTTTCATTACGCCACCACCTTATCAAATCTGATAGCCGTTATTTGCCAGTACTTTCTCCGCCGCCGGGCCTAAAAACCAACGGATAAGCGAAAAAAACGCCTGGCAGTTGCCATTATCGTCCGGCAGCAAAAAATTTTCCGCAAGTATAATTAGAAATTCTTCCATATCCACACCGGCTGCCAGAGCATTTTCAATTTCATCCTGCAAAACCATAATCGCTTCCCGGCGCATGCGCATCAGCCGCGGCGCGTTAAGGTTCAGTTCGCGTATAGTATTGCGCGCTTTGCGCACAAGTTCCGGCGGGCAGGTATCTTCATCAACAATCATGCGCCCGCTATGTGCGGCATAACGGTAAATACGCACATCTGCCGGTATTTCCAACGGATTTAAAATGCGTTCATTAATCGGTTTGCCGCCTTTGGGTACATCACAGCTTCTATCAACCTTGCGGCGCGAAAACCTTACTTCGGCATCTTCAACATTAGGCTGGCTGCCGCCATGGCATACCCCCAAAAGATTATGCCAATCCAGATGATAGTTGTGTACGGAAAAATCCGTTTCGCTCTTGGGATAAAAATGTTCCACGCGGAAATCGTCCACTTCGCCGTCTTCATCGGCAAATTTAATATTTATTTCGCAATAAGCGCACAAACCATGCTGATCTGTCAAAAGCTGTTTTTTTACTTCGCGGTAGCCGCGGCGGTTAGCACGGCGGAAATGCTCCCATGTTTCATCCGGAAACTGTTCAGCAAATTTCCGCAGCCCTTCCGGCGCTTCCGGAGATTTAAAAATTCTTTTCATGCTGCTTCCTCCTGAAGGAACGCATTCTTATATCCATATCCGCACGCAAAAGTGCCGGTTCGCGACCTGCGGCCCATTTATCCAGCTTTTTGCGCAGCTCCAGTGCTTCTTCACAATCCCACTGGTCCTCGCTTACCAAATCCAGATAACGTTTCAAATCTTTTACAACCGGCACGCACTGCGGCCTTGCATCTACATTCTGAATATCTTTTAAAAGCTGGTAGCTTGCCGCACCCAAAGAAAATTCCGGCTGATAAATATCTATCAAATCATTATCCCAGCGCAGTGCGCGGATAGATTCCGGCGGCACTGTGGTAAGCACCTGCGGGCTGTGCGTGGTAACAATAAACTGCACCAGCGGAAATGCCTTGCGCAAATCATAAAGAACAGTCTGCTGCCAGGAAGGATGCAAGTGCATATCAACTTCATCAATAAGTACAATGCCCGGTGTTTTTAAAACGGCGTTAATGCCTAAATCCGGGTTCAGGCGCACCATACGGTAACTTAAATCAGCGACCATGCTGATAACGCTGCGCGCGCCGTCGCTAAGTGCTTCAATAGGCAGAATGCCGCGAGTCTTATGCTTAAGCACTAAATTCTGGCGCACAAAGCTATAATCAATATCAGTCCAGCCCATGCTGCCGATACAGGTTACAATGGCCTGTTCAACCGCTTTAAAAACTTCACGGTAAGGATTTTTTTCATTCAAATGTTTTTCGGCGATTATGCGTTCAATTTCGGCAGCGCTCATAACGGCATATTTAACCCAATGCCCGAAATTGACATACGATGAAGTAGATTCCAAACAATCCATGTAGCCGCTGCTGCGCTCCAAATCAATGTTTTTCAGCGTATTGCGCAGTTTGCTGTCGTTCCACATACGCCCGGTACCGTAATAGGCAATTACCGGCAGAACTACGTTATTGTCATCCTTTGCACGCAGTGCTTCCACCATGCGGCGCCCATAATTGCCAAGAGATTTGGCATGCTGCATGGTAGTGCGCCCTTTAGCATTGTTCAGCTCACGCTGCCATTTAATTTTTTCACCGTCAATATCCCCTTCTGCGCTAATAATTACCGGATACTGGCTTTTCATACGCAAAATTTCAAGCTGAGTTTTGCCGGCGGTTTCTACGCTCTGGCGCACATCAGTCTCGTGAATGCTGCGTGCCTTGCCATCAGCAAAGCAGGAAAGATACGGCCCCATGGCAATTGCCACAGCGTCAAGAATAGCAGTCTTGCCCTGTCCGTTTTCGGCAACAATAACAGTCAGTTCTTTATCAAAATCAATTTCAAATTTATCATAGCAACGGAAGTTTTCGAGATAAAGTTTAGTAATGTACATACTTCCACCCCGTTCTTGTTTAATATCTGCTTTTATTTTACCACATCTGTTTAAAAATTTCCCTGCCGGCAGAATAAATAAAAAAATCCGCAGCTGCAAAA
>USHB01000196.1 GCA_900554395.1 uncultured Phascolarctobacterium sp. | reverse complement strand
CGAACCTGCCGCAATCACCACGCGGCCCGCTTCGCCCTTATGGCAGTTGCCGCTGCGCAGCGGCAGAAAATCGCGCACAATGCCTGCATCAAGCAGATATTTGCTGCCTTCAGCCTGTTCCGTCAGCGCTTCGGGCATACCTATCGGCGCAACTGTAAGTTTGCCTGCCAGTTCTGCCGCCGGATAAAGATAAAGCCCCACTTTGGGCAGCTGCATTGTTACCGTTGCCGCTGCCTGCACGGCATTTTCATCCGCCATGCCGGTATCCGCTTCCGCACCGCTCGGCACATCCACAGCCAGCACATTTGCACGCACGCTGTTCATCAAAACGCAGGCGCGTTTATAACTGCCGCCAAGTTCTCCCTTAAAGCCGGTACCAAGCAGCGCATCTATCAGTAAATCAGCATGGGCAGCAGCAATTTCCGCAATGTTCCAGTCCGTTTCTTCCTGCAAAACATTAACGGCCAGCCCGCTTTTGGCACAAATTTTAAGCTGCACTGCTGCTGCGCCGCTAAAATCGGACGCAGGCGATGCCACAAAAACCTTAACGCGCGCGCCTTCTGCGCTAAGCCAGCGCGCCGCTACCAAACCATCGCCGCCGTTGTTGCCTTTGCCAACAAAAATTACTACATTTTTAGCATATACATCGCCGTCCAAAAGTTCTGCGGCAGACTCCGCCACCGCACGGCCGGCGTTTTCCATCAGTACGGCGACAGGCAGGTAAAATTCCTCCGCCGCTTTTTTATCAAGCGCGCCCATTTCGCGTGCATATACAAGTTTCATTATTATCCCTCCAAAATAACCTGCGCCATGGCAAGTTCCTTCGTATGGCTCAGCGTAAGATGTATGCGCTCTGCCCCAAGGCCTGCGGCGTAATCTTTAAAATAGCCGTGCAAAACAAGCTGCGGCCTGCCCAAATCATCGTTTATAACTTCAATTTCCGTAAGGCGCCCACCTCGCAAGCCCGTTCCGATTGCCTTTACAAAAGCCTCTTTGGCGGCAAAACGTGCGGCATAACTCTGGTGCGCCTGCACTCCGCGCCCGTTGCAGTAAGCCTGCTCGCGCTCCGTAAAAACGCGCGCTGCAAAACCGCTTTGTCCAAGCGCTTTTTTTATGCGGTTAACCTCTGCCAAATCGCAGCCAATTCCAATAACCATAAACTCTCCTTAACCTGCTGCGCCGGTTGGCGCAAACTAATCCATATTTCATTAATTTCAAGTTTTTCCTTTAAAATCCTGCCCTTAAAAGTGAATTTTATGCAAAAAAGCCTTTTAATTTTAGTTGCGTGCCACACAATTTATTGTATAATTGTTACAGCAGTAATTTAAAAGGAGGCTTTAAATTGTTATATAAAACCCACGGCACCTGTTCCGTTGCCATTGATTTGGAAGTTGAAAACGGCATCATTAAACACGCGCAGTTCATCAACGGCTGCCCCGGCAATACCAAAGGCATTTCCATGCTGGTGCAGGGCATGGAAGCCAGAGAAGCAATCCGCCGTTTAAAAGGCATTACCTGCGGCGCTAAACCCACAAGCTGCCCCGACCAGCTTGCCCGCGCACTTGAAGAAGCATTGCAGCAGCAGTAAAAAAGCAAAAAGCAAAACGCCATGCCCGCTGAAATAATTTTCATACAGGCACGGCGTTTTTTATTTTTAATTTATGCGCTTAGTACAATCCAAGCGGTTTTTCACCCAGGTTAATCATAATATTTTTGGTCTGGCTGTAATGCTCAAGCATTACCTTATGCGTTTCGCGGCCAATGCCGGATTCCTTATACCCGCCAAACGGAGCGCCCGCCGGAATGGAGTTATAAGTGTTAACCCACATTCTGCCGGTCTGCACAGCTTTGGCTACACGGATGGCGCGGTTAATATCCTGCGTCCAGACAGCGCCGCCAAGACCGTAATTGCTGTCATTAGCCATTTTGATAACTTCGTCCTCATCTTTAAACTTAATTACCACAGCCACAGGCCCGAAAATTTCTTCCTGCGCTACGCGCATATCGTTAGTTACATTGGTAATCAGCGTCGGCGCAAAGAAGTTGCCTTTATCCAAACCGTTTTCCGTCAGCTTGTAACCGCCGCAGGCAATGGCTGCACCCTCGGCTTTGGCAATATCAATATAGGAAGCAATTTTTTCAACCTGCCTGCCGTCAATCTGCGAACCCATCTGCGTTGCAGGGTCTAAGGGGTTGCCAACCTTAACGGCTTTAAAACGTTTAACGGCTTCTTCCACAAATTTATCGTAAATTTTTTCGTGTACAAACACGCGCGAACCGGCGCAGCAAACCTGTCCCTGGTTGAACAAAATGCCAAGCAGCAGGCCTTCCATAGCCAAATCCCAGTTGCAGTCGTCAAAATAAATATTGGCAGATTTGCCGCCAAGTTCCAGCGTTGCCGGAATCAGCTTATCAGCAGCAGCCTGCGCCACGCCGCGCCCAACTTCCGTAGAGCCGGTAAAGGCCAGTTTGGCAAACCCTTTGTGTTCCAGAATATATTGCCCGGATTTGGAACCTTTGCCGGTAATAACGTTAAGCACGCCCGCAGGCAGAACGCCTTCAATCAAGCGCACCAGTTCCAAAACGCTGAGGCTGGTGGTGCTGGAAGGCTTCAACACAATGCAGTCGCCCGCAGCAAGTGCCGGTGCCAGTTTCCACGCCGCCATCAAAAACGGGAAGTTCCACGGAATAATCTGCCCTACAACGCCGATAGGCTCATGCAGCACAAGGCTTAAAGTATTATTGTCAAGCATTGTTGCCGTGCCTTCTTCCGTGCGGATGGCTGCCGCAAAATAGCGGAAATGGTCGGCGCTCATCGGAATATCAATTAAAGTAGTTTCGCGGATTGGTTTGCCGTTGTCAAGGCTTTCCACCTCTGCCAGATGCTGTGCGTTAGCGTCGATAATATCGGCAATTTTGTTTAAAATTACCGCCCTTTCTGCGGGAGTGGTGTTTTTCCAGTCTGCCCACGCAGCATATGCCGCCTCTACTGCCGCATCAACATCTTCGCGCGTAGCTTCAGCACAGCTTGCAAGTTCTTCGCCGGTTGCGGGGCTGTAAGTTTTAAAAACAGCGCCGTCAGAAGCAGGCTGCCATTTTCCGTTAATATAAAGTCCATACTCTTTTTGTAAATTTGCCATTATAAATACCTAACTTTCTCTATTTATTACAGGGATCACTGG
>USHB01000195.1 GCA_900554395.1 uncultured Phascolarctobacterium sp. | reverse complement strand
TTTTTATATCCGGTTTTGCAGTTGCCACATGGGCGCCGATGATTCCTGCCGTTAAGGAAAAATTGCAGATTGGCGCAGATGTTTTAGGATTATTGTTGCTCAGCATCGGCATAAGCGCATTTATTTTTATGCCGCTTTCCGGAATGATGAGCCGCAGATATGGCTGCAAAAAAGTTCTGCGCGTTGCAATAACCATTATGGCGCTTGATTTGATAGTGCTTTCGCTTTTGGAAAGCATTTGGGGCTTTTTGGTATTTTTGGCAGTATTTGGCGCAGCAATGGGCTGCATTGATGTAAATATGAACCTTAATGCCGTTATTGTAGAAAATGCCAGCAAAAAACGTATGATGAGCGGCATGCATGCATTATGGAGCGTGGGTTGTTTTGCCGGTGCCGGGCTGTTCAGCATTCTGGCAAAAGCAGGCATAGGCATAACGCTTATTGCCGCTGTCCATACTGCAATCGTGTTAATATGCACTTTCATTTACAGCCGTTACTTTTTGAATTTTAAGGGCGCGGGCAATGAAAAACCTATTGCTATACCTAAAGGCATAGTTATGTTTTTCGGTGCTTTGGCGTGCATAACATTTTTAGGCGAGGGTGCCGTTATGGATTGGAGTGGCGTACTGCTGACGGAAGTTAAAAATACGGAACTTTCGCTTGCCGGTGTTGCTTATGCGGTATTTTCAGTGGCAATGCTTGCCATGCGGCTTGTTGGCGATAAAATCGTTTCCGTTCTCGGCGAAGAAAAAACTTTGATTTTGGGCAGCACTGTTGGCGTATTTGGCTTTTTAAGCGTAATATTTTTAGAAAATTTTTACGCCATACAATTCGGCTTTGTACTGATAGGGCTTGGGCTTGCTAACATAGTGCCGACAATATATTCGCTTACAAAATATCAAACTGTAATGCCTATTAACGCTGCCGTTACCGCGATTACGAGCATGGGCTATACCGGCGTTATTTTAGGGCCTGCCGTTTTAGGTTTTGTAGCGCACGGATTCGGCATTACGCAGGTATTTTACCTTTTGGCAATGCTTTTGGCTTTGCAGGCGGCAGCAGTTAAATACTACTTTGCCAAAATGGGCTGAAGCATTGTTAAAGCATGAAAAATTTAGTATAATTAAATAAAGCATAACAAGGGGTTGACAAAAATGTTAAGTTTGGCCACCATGATTAAAACGAGCAAACGGCGCTATGTTTAGGGTAGTGTCTGTGCTTTGTTATGCTGAAAAAACTGATTTACAAACAATGACGCTTTGGTATCTGCATTAAGCAGATATTGAAGCGTCTTTTTGCTTTTTTGAGAACAAAAGGGGGATTTTATATGCAGCAGGATTTGTTAAAAAGAATTAATGAATTAAACGATGCCGATGAATACAGCAAATGCATTGAACTTATTGAAAAAATACCGGAAGCTGAACGCGGTTACGAACTGACGGTGCTTTTAGGCAGGGCATACAGCAATTTAGGCGTACTCGGCGACCATAAAGAAAAAGCAGAATCTGACGGCGTAGATATATTTTTAATGGAAAAGGCTCTTAAAGTTTTGGAAAGCGTCCGCTTGCAGGGCATGGATGACTGGTACTGGAACTGCCGTATGGCTTATGCCTTGTGGATGATGAGCGGCAGAGAACTTGAAGCGCTGGCCCATGCGCGCAAATGGCAGGAATTAAACCCTGATGATGAAGATGCCCCGAATTTAATAAAAACCATTGAAGAATATGTAGAAGAAAATTATAAAGAGCCGATAGTATATGATTTTGAGGAGATGAAAGCTGTCGGTGAACATATCGAAAAACATTTTGGCAAATATGATAACGTGATGCACGAACTGGTATCACCGGATATTCATATAGACATATGCGTTATTCCGCCAAGAAAAGAACATGAATATTATACGCTGGTAACAATGGGCATGGGAGCCTTTAAAATGCCGGTACCGGAAGATGAAGAATATGAAGATTTAAAACGTGCAGAACTTTTAATAAATTTGCCGGCAGACTGGAAGCTAGATAGAGAATCGCTGAAAGAAGAAAAATGGTACTGGCCTATACGCCTGTTAAAATATATGGCACGCAGCCCGCTGAATAATGATTTATATTTTTGCTGGGGCAGCACTATGGAATTTGACGATATTGAGAGTTTTGATGACAGCACTAAATTGTGTACTGCCATTACATTAAGCCCCGGTGTTTTTGGTGAACCGAGCTATGAATGCCGCCTGCCGAACGGCGAAGTTGTTAATTTTTATCAGACCATACCGCTTTACAGAGAAGAACTTACTTATAAAATTGAAAACAGCGTGGATAAACTTCTGCAAAAATGCCCGGATGAAATACTGGAAGTCATTAACCCGGTGCGCTTAAATGCTATTACCGATGCGGAAACGCTGAATTATGACGACCGTGAAATGGACAATGCCGCAGAACATATAGAATTGATACACGAGCATAATCTGCATGTAGAAGAAATGGCTGCATATAACCACATGGCAGCATATTTACGCTGGTGCATAAACCATAATTTAATGGGCGATGTATTTTTGCAGCAGCATGGAAACATAGTTAGTGCTGTAAAAAACAGCACTATGACAGACTTACGCACTTTTGTGCGTGATGAACTTGGCGGCAGGCTGATGATAATAGATTACAACCGCACCGGCGTAAGATTAGCCAACTGGTATAATACCGGCAACCGCAGCATGCCTTATGCCTATATAAAAGATTTAAAAGCATACGCAGCGGAATATTTTAAAGGGCAGCCGGATTATGATGAGGAAACGGCATATTTGCTTTTGCCGTGGAACGAAGATTATTACAAAGCAGTTGAAAAAATTATTAACAAACGCTTTGATGAATTAATGGCTTTAGACGGCAATAATGAAAATGACAAAGTGCTGCCTTTTGATGAAACGAAGTTTAAAGAGCTTTTAAGCGATTGGCAGGGTGCGCGCCAATGTTTGGCAAGTGACCGTATTATGTATGACGGCTGCGAAATAGGTTTCTGCTGCCACGAAGAACCCGACAGTGATGATACAGGCTGGGACAGTGGCTGGCGTTTTGAAGCCGGTGATGAAGATGAAGTCTATAACGATGAAGAAGACCATTATAGAGTTTACGACTTAAATATTTTATGTAATTTGTACCCTGAAATTTTAAAAATTCTAAAAAGCCCGTTTGATACTGCGTTTGAGCGTGGCGCGGATGGT
>USHB01000194.1 GCA_900554395.1 uncultured Phascolarctobacterium sp. | reverse complement strand
TTACGGAAAGGAAGATTTTATGCTGGAATTTTTGAATGAAGTTGATGCGTTTGTGTGGGGGCCGCCATTGCTGTGCCTTTTGGTTGGTACAGGCATTTGGCTTACAATCAGGCTTAATTTATTGCAGGTTATGCGTTTGCCGCTGGCTTTAAAGCTGATTTTTAAAGCCAAAAATGAAGGGCATGGCGATGTTGACAGTTTTAAGGCGTTATGTACCGCACTTGCGGCAACAGTCGGCACGGGCAACATTGTCGGCGTTGCAACTGCTATTAAAGCAGGCGGTCCCGGTGCATTGTTCTGGATGTGGATGGCAGCATTTTTTGGTATGGCAACCAAATATGCTGAAGGCGTTTTAGCTGTTAAATACCGTACTGTCGATGCTAACGGCAATATCGGCGGCGGTCCGATGTATTACATTGAAAAAGGCCTTGGCAGAAATTACCGCCCGCTGGCAATTTTCTTTGCCATTGCAGGTACAATTTGCGCCTGCTTCGGAAGCGGCACATTTGCGCAGGTAAACTCCATTGTAGAAATTACCAACATAGGTGCAGGCATTCCTATTATATATACTGCAGTTGTGCTTACAGTTCTTGTTGCAGTTATTACTCTTGGCGGCTTGCAGAGCATTGCCAAAGTTGCCGATAAAATTGTGCCCTTTATGGCAGTGCTTTATGTAGTAACAACAGTGGGCATTTTGTTTGCTTTCCGTGATGCGCTTCCGGATGCTATTGCCATGGTTCTCCATGATGCGTTTACCGGAACTGCTGCAACCGGCGGTTTCTTGGGCGCCAGCATGATGTTTGCAATGCGTAACGGTATTGCCCGCGGCTTGTTTTCTAATGAATCTGGCCTTGGCAGCGCACCAATTGTAGCGGCAGCAGCCAAAACCAAATGGCCTGCAGAGCAGGGATTGATTTCTATGACCGGTACTTTTATTGATACCATTATAATCTGCACCATGACCGGTTTAACAATTATTGTTTCCGGCGTATGGAGCGGCGATTTAAACGGCGCTGCCATGACGCAGAGTGCATTTACCATGGTATTCCCTGTATTCGGCAACCTGCTTTTGATGATTGGCCTTGTACTGTTTGCGTTCACCACCATTTTAGGCTGGAACTATTACGGTGAACGCTGCATAGCATATCTTTTTGGCGTAAAATCTATTATTCCTTACCGTTTGTTCTTTATAGCTATGGTTGCCTGCGGTGCCTTTTTAAAACTGGAAGTAATTTGGGTTATTGCCGATATTGCCAACGGTTTAATGGCATTGCCTAACCTTGTTGCGCTGCTGTTATTGACAGGCGTAATAGTTAAAGAAACAAAGCTGTATTTTAAACATCTTGATGAAAACAAGGAGTATTTAAAATAAACAAATGCAAAAAAATTTAACAAAATACTTGCATTTGTTGAATTTTGTGTTACAATAAATAGAAATGAATATCGCTGTGGATGAAACATGCGGGAGAAGAATTTTTTTCTACCGAAGGAGTAAACTCTCAGGTGCCGGCTTGCCGGTGAGAACCGTATGTGGACACATCTCTGGAGAATCCCATTAAAGGGTGCCGAAGGTGCACGGGGCACAACCCCTAATCTCTCAGGCCAAAGGACAGAGCTTTAAGCGTAACTGCTTTATTTAGTTATTTATTACGCTTATTTTGCCGCCGGATTTTGGGATTGAATCCGGCGGTTTTTAATTTATCATTTTAGAAAGAGGGAAGGAAAATGTTTGACAATCCGGAAATGCTTGCGTTATTGAATGACATCGATAGTTTTGTATGGGGACCGCCGCTTTTGGTGCTTTTAGTCGGCACCGGCATCTGGCTTACCATTCGTTTGAAACTTTTACAGGTTTTTAAACTTGGCGATGCCTTAAAACTTATCTTTTTTGCCAAAAATGACGGACATGGCGATGTAAACAGTTTTAAAGCATTGTGCACAGCACTTGCGGCTACTGTTGGCACTGGTAATATCGTAGGCGTGGCAACGGCAATTAAAGCAGGCGGGCCGGGCGCACTTTTTTGGATGTGGTTGGCAGCATTTTTTGGCATGGCTACCAAATATGCTGAATGTTTGCTGGCTGTTAAATACCGCACTGTGGACGGCAACGGCAATATTTCCGGCGGTCCGATGTATTATATTGAAAAAGGCATGGGCAAAAAATATAAACCGCTGGCAGTTTTGTTTGCAGCTTTCGGCATTTTGTGTGCATACTTCGGTATCGGTACCTTTGCACAAGTAAACTCCATTGTAGAAATTACGCAGATTACCGCAGGCATACCGGTAACTTACACCGGCATTGTTATTACAGTTCTTGTTGCTGTTATTACTATCGGCGGTTTGCAGAGCATTGCTAATGTTGCTTCTAAAATAGTTCCTTTTATGGCAGTTTTATATCTGCTTACAACAGTAGGGATTTTAATTACTTTTGCCGACCAGCTTCCGGCAGCTTTTGCCAGCGTTTTAAACGATGCGTTTACCGGTACTGCTGCAACCGGCGGTTTCCTTGGCGCAAGCGTAATGATGGCAATGCGCAACGGCGTAGCACGCGGCGTATTCTCAAATGAATCCGGCCTTGGCAGTGCGCCGATTGTAGCGGCAGCAGCTAAAACAAAATGGCCTGCTGAACAGGGGCTTGTTTCAATGACCGGTACTTTTATTGATACCATTATTATTTGTACTCTTACCGGTTTAACTTTAATTGTAACCGGTGTTTGGAAAGGCGACCTTAACGGTGCTGCAATGACGGAACAGGCATTTTCCATGGGCCTGCCCGGTTTTGGCAGCCTGCTTTTGTTAGTTGGTTTGGTACTGTTTGCGTTTACTACCATTTTAGGCTGGAACTATTACGGCGAACGCTGCGTTGAATATTTAATCGGCGTTAAAGCTATTTTGCCGTACCGCATTATCTTTATTATTCTTGTTGCCTGCGGTCCGTTCTTAAAACTGGAAGCAATCTGGATTTTGGCAGATATTGTAAACGGTTTAATGGCCATACCTAACTTAATTGCACTGCTTGCGCTGAGCGGAGTTGTTGTTGCTGAAACCAAGCTTTATCAGAAGCATTTGCAAGAAACAAAAGAAAATGAAAATGCTTGACTTTTAAGATTTTAAAAGGTATAATATACGTTGTGTTCGGGGCGTGGCTCAGCTTGGTAGAGCACCTGTCTTGGGAACAGGGGGTCGCAGGTTCGAATCCTGCCGCTCCGACCAGGAAA